>DASZJC010000335.1:0-2168 GCA_035948495.1 Xanthobacteraceae bacterium
GCTTCGCGCGCGTTCGCCTGGCGGATTTCCTGTTTGGCCTCCTCCAGGCCGGACTTCGACGCCGACGTGGCGGTGCGCCATCGGTCGAGGACCGATACGATGAAATTCTGATCGACGTCGGCGCCGAATCTGTCGCGCACGTTGGCGATGGCCTCGCTGCGGGGAAGCTGATGCGCCGGCAACGACTTCAGTTTGATCCGGGCCGGCAGCGCCACGCCTTCCCCGAACGCGAAGACTTCGGCCGTGGCCAAAGCCGGGAGAAAGTCGAGCAGGTCGGCCGTGGTGTCGGAGACGGCCGAGCGCAGGATCGCCTGATCCCGGTCGTTCGTCATCCGCATCGCGAAGATGGTGCTGCACTGGGACAGGATCGTCGGGTCCAGTTCGGCGGGTCTCTGGGTCACCAGGCCGAGGTAGACGCCGTACTTTCGACCTTCCTTGGCGATGCGCGAGATCGCCCGGCGGGTGGGCGCAAAACCGACGTTGCGATCGGCGGATGCATAGCGGTGCGCTTCCTCGCAGACGAACAGGAGAGGCACGGCCCCCTCGCTCCACAGGCCGAAATCGAACGCCAGGCGGCAGACGACCGAAACCACGGCATCCACCACTTCGGACGGAAAGCCGGCCAGCTGCATGATCGTCATCGGCTGTTCGCCGGGCCGCAGCCGGAACAGCTGAGCCAGGACGTCGGCCATGGTGTCGCCGCCGACATTGGCGTTCTCGAACATGAACGCGTAGCGGCCGTCGTCGATGACGGTCTCGATCCGGTTGATGAGCCTGCTGTAGGTCAATCGCGAGGAGCGGTTCTCCAGCTTGCCCACGCGCTCGTTCAACAGCGAAATGAGGTCGGACACGCGATACGGGACGGGGGTGTCGACCGTGAACCTGATGGCCTTTTCGCCGCGTTTTCCGGCGGCCCGCTCCATCTGTTGCCGGTTTTGCTGATAGGCGGCCTTCGCCAGCGGGATGAGCTCGGACAGGATGTCGATCTCCTCGTCCGGTCCGGGACGCCCGCTGAACAGGACGTCGACCAGCTCGTCGAAGCTGAACAGCCAGAACGGCAGCCGCAGGTTCGGCGGATTGAGAATCTGCGCCCGATCGACGAAGCAACGCCGATACTCGTTGTGAACGTCGAGGATGAAGATGCGAAGCTCCGGCCGCTTTCCCAGCAGCGCTTGCAGCGTCAGCGCGACCGCGCTCGTCTTGCCGACGCCCGTGGTGCCGAGGATGGCGAAATGCTTGGTGAGCATCTCGTCGACGTCGATGTAGGCGCCGATCGACTCGTTTTGCTGCAGGCTGCCGATATCGAGGACCGACGTGCCGGCGACGTTGAATATCAGCTGAAGCTCGCGCGCCTCGATTTCGAATACCGGATCGTCGATCGCCGGGTACTCGGTGACACCGCGGCGGAACTCGGCCGACGGCGTGCCGTAGTCGTTGATCTCGCCGACGAGGTCCACGTGCGCGGTCGCGTAGTGCCCTTGCTCCTCGGCCACCGAGCGGGAATTCGCCGACACGTCGGTGATCACCCCGGCGAGAAACGATCTCGCCGTGCGGATGCCCATGAAATTGCCGACCGTGGCGCGCGATGCGTGCGGCGTTGCGCGACGGGCGAGGCCGACCGAGATCCGGGAGCCGCGGACGGAGGCGACTTGCCCGAGCTGAGATGCCGACGGGGCCGCCACAGTAGCGGGAATTGCCTGCTGGTTAACGCTCACTTTCCATCTCCCCTCAATGAAGGCCCTCGCGACCTGTCCCAGGGCGCGGTCACGCGGCGCCTTCATATCGATTTCCCCCTAGGAAGCGTTTAATCGATGCCGCAACTTTCGACGCGATGGTCAATAGCTGCTGAACGCAAGGGCCGGTCGACTGCGCAATCGCAGGCCGGCCGCGGTCTCTCCGGCACTGCGCGGTCACGCTAGCGCATGTTCCGGCGAAGTGGGCACCGGTTCGCCGATAAGAACATGCGCCAATCAATAGTTTCTAGAGCATGTCCCGATTCCGAAGGAACGGGACATGCGCTAGAGGCTCGGGCTGCAGGGCACTGCAGCGGTCATGCGATGAGGAAAACCGTCATCGCCGTCGCGGCGGCGTTCATGCTGGGCGGAGTGTGCGTCCCGCTGGTGTGGTTCGCCGTCGCCCGGTCGGAACGCGCCGCCGCGGTGGCGCCG
>DASZJC010000336.1:0-17032 GCA_035948495.1 Xanthobacteraceae bacterium
TTCCTCGGTATTGCTGAAGGTCGGATCGACGTCGAAGACGACGCCGCGGAACGGATAGAGCCGATGCCGCACGATCTGCCCGATCTTGTACTTGGCTTTACGCGCCTTGCTCATGGCTCATGCCAATAATTGGATTTCGCCCGCGGCGCCAGTAGGGCTCACGTGAGTGCGTAGGCCGCCGCGAGGTCCGGATCCTTGGCGGCGACCAGGCGGGCGAGGTCGACCAGCACCTTGGCCTGCTTCCAGGTGGCGTCGTCCTGCATCTTGCCGTCGATCATCACGGCGCCGGTGCCGTCCGGCATGGCGGCGATGATGCGGCGCGCGAACCTGACCTCGTCGGGGTCGGGGGAAAACACCCGTTTGGCGATAGCGATCTGGGAGGGATGCAGCGACCAGGCGCCGACGCATCCCATCAGGAAGGCGTTGCGGAACTGCGCCTCGCAGGCGTCCGGGTCGGAGAAATCGCCGAACGGGCCGTAGAACGGCTTGATCCCGGCGGCCGCGCAGGCGTCGACCATCTTGCCCAGCGTGTAATGCCACAGGTCCTGTTGGAACGCTGCGCGCGGGCCGGCGCCGGCATCGGCGAGAACCTTGTAGTCGGGGTGCCCGCCGCCCACCCGCGTGGTCTTCATGGCGCGCGAGGCGGCAAGATCCGCGGGCCCGAGGCTCATGCCGTGCATGCGCGGGGAGGCGGTCGCGATCGCCTCGACGTTGTTCACGCCCTGCGCGGTTTCCAGGATGGCATGAATGAGGATCGGCTTGTCGACCCCGTGCCGCGCCTCGAGCTGTGCCAGCAGCTGGTCGAGGTAATGGATGTCCCACGGCCCCTCGACCTTGGGCAGCATGACGACGTCGAGCTTGCGCCCGACGGCGGCGACGATCTCGATGACGTCGTCGAGGGCCCACGGCGAGTTGAGCGCGTTGATGCGCGTCCACAGGTCGGTCGCGCCGAAATCGACAGCCTTGGCCATCTCGATGAAACCGGCCCGGGCCGCGGCCTTGGCGTCGGCCGGAATCGCGTCCTCGAGATTGCCCAGCACCGCGTCGACTTGGCGTACCAGTTCCGGGACCTTGGCGCGCAGCTTCTCCACGTGGGGCGGCACGAAGTGGATCATCCGTTCGAGCCGCACCGGCAGCTCGCGCCACGGCGCCGGCGCGCCGACGGCGAGCGCCTTGTAGAAATCGCGCGCGAGCTTCATGCATCCTCCGTGCGTGGCCGCCACGGCGGGCTTTAGAGCAGGGCGGGATGCGCGCCAAGCCGCTTTTCGCGCCACGGGCGGCAGCCTAATGTCGGCCGACCGATCACCACGAAGCATCCGTCATGCCGCAACCTCTCTCCGGCGTCCTGGTCCTCGATTTCACCACCCTGTTGCCCGGCCCGCTGGCCACCCTGATGCTGGCGGAGGCCGGCGCCGAGGTGATCAAGATCGAGCGGCCCGGGGGCGAGGAGGCGCGCCGCGGCTCGCCGCCGTTCGACGGCATCGCGTCGGGCTTTGCCTTGCTCAATCGCGGCAAGCGGGGCCTCGTGCTCGATCTCAAGGAGGCATCCGACCGGGAGCGGCTGATGCCGCTGATCGCGCGGGCGGACGTGCTGGTGGAGCAGTTCCGCCCCGGGGTCATGGACCGGCTGGGGCTCGGCTACGAGGCGATGCGCAAGATCAATCCGCGCCTCGTCTATTGCTCCATCACCGGGTACGGCCAGGACGGCCCGCGCGCCCAGGAGGCCGGCCACGACCTCAACTATATCGGCGCCACCGGCCTGCTGGCGCTTCAGCCCGGGCCTGCGGATCGGCCAGTCGTCCCGCCGGCGCTCGTCGCCGACATCGGCGGCGGCACCATGCCGGCCGTGATCAATATCCTGCTCGGCCTGCGCCAGCGGGATGCCAGCGGGCAAGGCTCCCATCTCGACGTGGCCATGACCGACGCCATGTTTACCTTCGAGTGGCTAGCGCTAGCGGTCGGCCAGGCGACCGGCCGCTATGCGGGGCCCGGCGAGTTGCGAACCGCCGGCGGCTCGCCGCGCTACCAGCTTTATCCGACACGCGACGGCAAGCTCGTCGCCTGCGGGGCGCTGGAGCAGAAATTCTGGCTCACGTTCTGCGCGACCATCGGGCTGGCGGCGAAATTCATCGATGATCGCACCGACCCCGGCGGCACCAAGGCGGCCGTCGCCGCCATCATCGCCGGCGCGACCGCCGACCATTGGCGGCCGAAATTTGCCGCCGCCGATTGCTGCGCGACGATCGTCTCGTCCCTGGAGGAGGCGTTGCGCGACCCGCATTTCGTCGCCCGCGGCCTGTTCGCCTATTCGGTTGCCGGGGCGTCCGGAGCCACCATGCCGGCCTTGCCGATACCCGTATGCCCGCAGTTCCGCGAGGCGCCAGGGACGATCAAGCGGCCGCCTGAATTACCGAAGTAATTCAAACGGCAGCGCAAAATACCTAAACTCACGTGTCACAACGCTTCGCCCCGCATCAGCCGCGGCTCGAATGCCGACGGCGCGACGCCCTCGCGCATGAGGGCCCGGCGCAGCGGGCCGATCTGATCGAGGAGATAGAGGCCCAGGCCGCGCAGCCCATGCATTGGCAGGAAGTCCGCGAGCAGAGTGCGGTTGAGGACGTCGACCGCAAAAGTGCGGGTGGTGACGTCGGGGCGCCGAAGCTTGTCATACTTGGCGAGCACGCCATCGGCGCCGATATCGCCGCCGTTGCGGCGCGCTGTGACCGCAAGCTCCCCGACCGTGGCGGCATCGCGCAGGCCGAGATTGAGGCCCTGGGCCCCGATCGGGGGAACCACATGGGCCGCCTCGCCGACGAGCGCGATGCGCTTGGCAGCGAACCGCTGCGCGGTTTCGACGGCGAGCCGGAACACGCCGCGCCCGGGCTCGACCGCAACCTTGCCGACGATCGAATGGGCGCGCCGCTCGATCGTTTCCGACAGGGCATCGGGCTCGAGCGCCGCCAAGCGTTCCGCCTCGGCGGGTTCGACGACGCACACCAGGCTCGACCGGTCGCCCGGCAACGGCACGACCGTGAACGGGCCGCTCTCGGTATGGAACTCGGTCGATATGTCGCGGTGCGGCCGGGCATGAGCAAAATTGAGCGTCAGCGCCGCCTGCGGATAGGTGAAGCCGTCAGTCGTTATGCCTGCCGCGGCGCGGCACAGCGACTTTCGCCCGTCGGCGCCGATCGCAAGCGCCGCCGTGATGCTGCGGCCGTCGTCCAAATCGAGCGCGATGGCGTTCTCGCCGATCGTTACCGCCGCGGCCGGCGTCTCGATGCGCGTCAGGTGCGCGAGCGCGGCGGCGCGCGCCTCGAGCGCAGCGACCAGATGACGGTTCTCGATATTGTGGCCGAAGGCGTCGAGACCGATTTCGGCGGCGGAAAACGAAACCTCCGGCGCCCGCACCAGCCGCTGCGTGTCGTCGACCAGCCGGATCGTGCGCAGCGGCGCGGAGCGGGCGCGGCACGCCTCCCACACCCCGAGCACATCGAGCGCCGCGACCGAGCCGGCGAGGAGCGCCGAGGTGCGGTTGTCCGGACGCTCCGGGCGCTTGGCGATGAGCGCGGTCTCTATTCCGCCGGCCGCGAGCGCAATGGCGGCCGTCAGCCCCGCGGGGCCGGCCCCCACGACCACGACCTCGGCCGTTATGTCCGATCTGCCTTGCCGCGCCATCGCCTGTCCTTTGACGCCCGTCCTACCCCGTTCGCCCGCGCGTGACGAGCCAGCACCGAAGCGCTGCCGATTTCGCTTCATCCGCCCATGCGCTATGCACCGTAAGGCACAGCTGGAATTCGCGACCCGTGACCGGCAATGACCCCGCGCCAGATGTCTCGCCCGCGCCGCCGGCCGTCGTTCGCGCGGCGGCGTTCGGCGTCCATCTGCTCACCGCGTTGGGGGCCGCGTTGGCGCTGCTGTCGCTGTTGGCGGCGGCCGACCGGCGCTGGTCGCTGATGTTCCTGTGGCTGGGGCTTGCGCTCATCGTCGACACGATCGACGGACCGATCGCGCGCCGCGTGCGCGTCGCCGAGCTATTGCCGCGCTGGGCCGGCGATGTTCTCGACCTCGTGGTCGATTTCCTCACCTATGTGTTCGTCCCGGCCTTCGCGATCGCGGGCGGCGGATTCCTCCCTGGTCCTGGGGGCGTGGTCGCCGGCATCGTTATCGTGACGACCGGCGTGCTCTATTTCGCCGACCGCCGGATGAAGACCGCGGACAACTACT
Source organism: Xanthobacteraceae bacterium (assembly GCA_035948495.1). Lineage (GTDB taxonomy): Bacteria > Pseudomonadota > Alphaproteobacteria > Rhizobiales > Xanthobacteraceae > AP-16. Next base: position 4,225 of record DASZJC010000336.1, read on the forward strand.
TCCGCGGCTTTCCCGCCGTGTGGAGCGTCGTCGCGTTTTTTCTGTTCCTGCTGCGGCCCGGCCCATGGGTCACAGGTGCGGTGATTGCCGCGCTCGCGGTCCTCACGTTCGTGCCGATCGTTTTCGTTCATCCGTTCCGGGTGGTGCGCCTGCGCGCCGTCAGCGCCGTGCTGCTGGCGCTCGGCGTGGTGCTCACCATCGCGGCGATTGCCCGCGACATGGCGCCCGGCCCGTGGGTGACCGGCGGCCTGTGCGCCATCTGCCTTTATTTCGTCGGCTCGGGGCTCTTGCGCCGGCAAGCTGATGCGCCCTAAGGCGGGGCCTGATCTCGGGGGAACTCAAATGGCATCCGACACGCCCATTCTCATCATTGCCGGCGGCAGCCGCGGCATCGGCGCCGCGGCGGCGAAGCTGGCCGGTGCGCGCGGCTTCGACGTGGCGGTGATTTATCTGCGCGACGACAAGGCCGCCGACGCGGTCGTCAGCTCGATCCGTCAGTCCGGCCGCCGGGCCATCGCCGTCAAGGGCGACATGGGGCGCGAGGACGACATCGGCCGCATGTTCGCAACCGTCGAGCGCGAGCTCGGGCCGCCGACCCATCTGATCTACAGCTGCGGCATTACCGGCAGCTCTTCGCGCGTCGAGACCGTCGCCACCGGCACGTTGCGCGAAGTCTTCGACGTGAACGTCATCGGCGCGCTGATCTGCGTGCGCACGCTCATCAAGCATGCGTCGAGGAGCCACGGCGGACCGGGCGGCGCGGTCGTGCTGCTCTCGTCCGCCGCCGCGACCATCGGCAGCGCCGGCGAGTATGTCTGGTACGCGGCCTCGAAGGCGGCGATCGACACCATGACGCTGGGGCTCGCGCGCGAACTGGCCGGGGAGGGCGTCCGCGTCAATGCGGTAGCGCCCGGCCTGATCGCGACCGAGATTCACCCGCCCGGGCGGCTGGAGCGCCTCGTCCCCTCGACGCCGATCGGCCGCGCCGGCACCGCCGAGGAGGTCGCCGAGGCGATCCTGTTCCTGTTGTCGGATGCCGCGTCCTACATCACCGGCAGCGTGCTGCGCGTCGGCGGCGGACGGTGAGCTTGTCTTGCTTCTTTCCGATGCGAACCTATGATCCCGCGCGACGCGAGCCGGCACGCCCGGCCGGCTGAAGAAACGCCAGAAACGCGAACGGCGGCCTCGGTCGCCCGATCAGGAGGAAGACAGCCATGGTTGCAGCGGTCCGAGTGCATAAGCCCGGCGGCCCCGAGGTCCTGACCTACGAGGACATCGAGGTCGGCGCGCCCGGTCCCGGACAAATTCGCATCAGGCAGCACGCCTGCGGCATCAATTTCATCGACGTCTATTTCCGCATCGGCATGTACCCCGCGCCGCTCCCGTTCGTCGTCGGCAACGAGGGTGCCGGCGAAGTCGACGCGGTCGGCGAGGGCGTAAAAGATTTCAAGGTCGGCGACCGCGTTGCCTACGTGGCCGGCCCGGGCAGCTATACGGCCGAGCGGCTGCTGCCTGCCGACCGGGCGGTCAAGCTTCCGGCCGCGATTTCCTACGAGCAGGCGGCCGGCATGATGCTCAAGGGCATGACCGCCCAATATCTCATCCGCCGCGTTCACAAGGTGGAGAAAGGCGACACCATCCTGGTCCATGCGGCCGCCGGCGGCGTCGGCCTCATCCTGTGCCAATGGGGCAAGCATCTCGGCGCGACCGTGATCGGCACCGTCGGCTCGAAGGAGAAGGCGGCGCTCGCCAAATCGAACGGCGCCGACCACACCATCCTCTATCGCGAGGAGGACTTCGCCGCCCGGGTCAAGGACATCACCGGCGGCAAGCTGTGCAACGTGGTCTATGATGGCGTCGGCAAGACCACGTTCCCGGCCTCGCTCGACTGCATCCGCCCGCTCGGCATGTTCGCGAGCTTCGGCAGCGCCTCGGGTCCGATCGAGGCGTTCAACATCAACCTTCTCGCCCAGAAGGGCTCGCTGTTCGCCACCCGGCCGACGCTCAACACCTATGCGGCGAAGCGCGAGGATCTGCTCGCAACCGCCAACGACCTGTTCGCCGTGGTCGGCAGCGGGGCGGTGAAAATCCCGGTCAATCAGAAATACCCGCTCAAGGACGCGCAAAAGGCCCATCGCGATCTCGAAGGCCGGGCGACCACCGGATCGTCCATTCTCATCCCTTAGAGCATGATCCCGAAAAGGCCTGCCCCGGACGCGATCCGGGGTGGGTACCGGTCTCCCGCCTCCGCGAAGCCCTCGCACGGCTTGTCATTTGGCTTGATGCTTCGGCGGGCGAAGGCAGGTCGGAAAAGATCATGCTCCAGGCAATAAGCGATGGCGGGATGACAATTCGAAGAAAAGTCATCCCGCCGAGGGCAATCCGCTGACCTCGGCCGCGCGCCTCACCACCCACGTGCTCGATACCGCGGCCGGACGCGCCGCGGCCGGCATGCGCGTGGTGCTGTGGCGGCTCGACGACGGCAAGGCGCCGGTCGCCGAGGGCCGCACCAACGCGGACGGGCGGCTCGACCGGCCGCTGCTCGAGGGCGCGGCGTTCGCGCCCGGCACCTACCAGCTCGACTTCCACGTCGGCGATTATTTCCGCGCCAGCGGCGTCGCGCTCGCCGAGCCGCAGTTCCTCGACGTCATTCCGATCCGCTTCGGCATCGCGGAACGCGCGCACTACCACGTGCCGCTGCTGGTCGCGCCCTATGGCTATTCGACCTATCGCGGCAGCTGACGGCGTGCAGCAGCCTCAGCCGACCCCGTGCTGCTTGAACCAGGCCTGCAGCTTGGCCCAGCCGTCCTTCGCCTGCTCGGGGCGATAGCTCGGACGGTAGTCGGCGTTGAAGCCGTGCGGCGTGTCCGGATAGACGATGATCTCGCTCGGATTATTCGCGGCCTTGAGCGCCGCTTTCATTTGGTCGACCTGCGCCTGCGGTATTCCCGGATCGGCGCCGCCATAAAGGCCGAGCACCGGCACCTTGAGCTGCGACACGAGGTCGATCGGGTTGGTCGGGGTATTTTCGCTTTTCGCCCGCTGCAGCGGCCCGTACCACGCGACCGCCGCCTTCACGTTGGGATTATGCTCGGCGTAGAGCCAGACCTGCCGGCCGCCCCAGCAGAAGCCGGTCACGCCGAGCCTGGCCGTATCGGCCTTGCCGGTCGACTTGGCCCAGGCGACCGCGGCGTCGAGGTCGGAGGCGACCTGCGCTTCCGGAACTTTCGACACCACCTTGCTGATGATCTCCTGCATGTCGCTCATGCCGGAGACGTCGCCCTCGCGGGAATAGAGCGCCGGCGCGACCGCGAAATAGCCGAGCTTGGCGAAACGCCGGCACATGTCCTTGATGTGCTCGTGCACGCCGAAAATCTCCTGGATCACCAGCACGGTCGGGAACGGGCCGCCGCTCGCCGGCATCGCCCGGTAGCCGGGGATTTCGCCGCCCGCGACCGGGATCTTCACCTCGCCGGCGGTGAGCCCATTGGTGTCGGTGGTGATCATGGTCTGGGCGCAGACCGGCTGCACCGCCAGGGCAAATCCGGACGCGAGGCTGGTGACCACGAAGCCGCGACGCGAGACGTCGGTCGGCGGTACCAGGCTTTTGATGTGCATGTCGTTCATGGGGTCTTCCTCGGGGTTGCGAACGCGTTCTTGCAATCGACGCGTGCGGGGCGGGCGCACCCTATAGCACGGGCCGCCCGGTCCGGCCGCCAACTCGCGGAGAATTTACGAATAGCCGACCACGGTCCCGTGGAGGTCGTAGGCGTCCGCCCGTTCGATCCTGACCGTGGCGATCTCGCCGACCCGCAGCGGCCGCAGGGCACCGACGTGAACGGCGCCGTCGATTTCCGGCGCATCGCCGCGGGTGCGGCCCTTGGCGCCGTCCGGCCCGACCTGATCGATGATCACTGCCTGGCGCGTGCCGACCTTGCGCCTGAGGCGCCGCGTCGAGATCGTCTGCTGGCGCGCCATCAAGCGGTGCCGGCGCTCGTCCTTCACCGGGTCCGGGACCGGCGCGGCGAGGTCGTTCGCGACCGCGCCCTCGACCGGCTCGTAGCGGAAGCAGCCGACCCGATCGAGCGCCGCCTCGTCGAGCCACGCGAGCAGCAAATCGAATTCCTCGTCGGTCTCGCCCGGGAAGCCGACGATGAAGGTCGAGCGCAGGGTCAGCTCCGGGCAGATCGCGCGCCAGCGCCGGATGCGCTCGAGCGTCTTCTCCTGGGCGGCGGGGCGGCGCATGCGTTTGAGCACTTGCGGGCTCGCGTGCTGGAATGGCACGTCGAGATAGGGCAGCACCTTGCCGTCCGCCATGAGCGGGATGACGTCGTCCACGTGCGGGTAGGGGTAGACGTAGTGCAGGCGCACCCACACGCCCAATTCGCCGAGCGCGCGGGCGAGGTCGAGGAAGCGCGTGGCGACCTCGCGATCGCGCCACCGGCTGGGTGCGTATTTCACGTCGACGCCGTAGGCCGACGTGTCCTGGGAGATGACCAGCAGTTCCTTGACCCCGGCGGCGACCAGCCGCTCCGCCTCGCGCAGCACGTCGCCGGCCGGCCGGGACACCAGGTCGCCGCGCAGCTTGGGGATGATGCAGAAAGTGCAGCGATTGTTGCATCCTTCTGAAATCTTTAGATAAGCATAGTGACGCGGGGTGAGCTTGATGCCCTCGGGCGGCACCAGGTCGAGGAACGGGTCGTGGGCCGGCGGCGCGGCCTCGTGCACCGCCGCGACGACGCTCTCGTATTGCTGCGGACCGGTGACGGCGAGCACGTCCGGGTAACGCGCGCGGATCTTCTCCGGCTCCGCGCCCATGCAGCCGGTCACGATGACGCGGCCGTTCTCGGCGAGCGCAGACCCGATCGCATCGAGGGATTCCGCCTGCGCGCTGTCGAGGAACCCGCAGGTGTTGACGATGACGACGTCGGCGCCGGCGTGCGCGCGCGCAAGCTCGTAGCCTTCCGCGCGCAGCCGCGTGAGAATGCGTTCGGAATCGACCAGTGCCTTGGGGCAGCCGAGCGAGACGAACGAGATTTTCGCCGCGCGTGCCGGCGTCGTCACCGCGATTGATTTATCTTCCTGCATGCCGCGATACTTATCACGCCCCCTGTGGAGCTCACCATGAAGCTTGCGACCTTCATCGGCCGAAACGACGCACCGGCGATCGGCGCGGTCGATCCGGCGCGCGGCGCCGTGCTCGATCTGCGCGCCGCCTCCCGCGCGCTCGGCCCGCCGGCGAACGGCGCATTCGCCGACATGCTGGCGCTGATCGATGCCGGCCCCGCGGGCCTCGAGGCGGCGCGCCGGCTCGCCGCCGCCTGGCCGGGCGAAGCCGAAATCCCGCTCGCCGGCCTGCGCCTCTTATCGCCCCTGCCGCTGCCGCGCCAGATGCGCGACTGCCTGGTGTTCGAGGAGCATCTCAAGAACGGGATGGCCCAAAGGGAGAAGCGAACGGGGGTGAAGGGATCGATTCCCGACGTGTGGTACCGCCAGCCGATCTACTACAAATGCAACCGCTTCAGCGTGGCCGGGCCCGAGGCCGAGGTGATGTGGCCCAAGTATTCTCAGGTCATGGACTTCGAGCTGGAGCTTGCCTGCGTGATCGGCCGCACGGCCAAGGACATCGCGCGCGAGCGCGCGCTCGAGCACGTTTTCGGCTTCACCATCTTCAACGACTTTTCTGCGCGCGACGCGCAGTTCGCCGAGATGGAGGGGCGGCTCGGCCCGGCCAAGGGCAAGGACTTCGACGGCGGCAACGTCCTCGGTCCCTGGATCGTCACCCGCGACGAGATCGGCGACCCGCACGCGCTCAAAATGGAAGTGCGCGTCAACGGCGAGCGCTGGGGCGGTGGCAATTCCGGCGCCATGCACCACACGTTTCCCGACATTCTCGCCCACATCTCCAACTCGGAGACCCTGCACGCCGGCGAGGTCATCGGCTCGGGGACGGTCGGCACCGGCAGCGGCAACGAGATGGGGCGGTATCTCAAGTCCGGCGACGTGGTGGAACTGGAGATCGAGAAGATCGGCGTGCTGCGCAACCGGGTCGTGCGTCAGTGAGCAGCGGCTGCGTCCTCACCCCAGCCGCCGCCGGTAGAGCGCGATCAGCCGTTCCCAGTGCCGCTCCGCGGCCGGCTTGTCGTAGCACCAGCGCTGCGGGAAGGCGAAGCCGTGATGGACGCCGGGGTATAGCTCGATCTCGCCGGGGCTGCCCGCCTGGGTGAACAGACCGCGCAGCTCCTCGACCATCGGCAGCGGGGCGAGCTTGTCGTGCTCGGCGCAGGCGATGTAAAGCTCGCCCTTGACCTTGCCCAGCGACAGGTGCGGGCTCTCCGCCGCGTCGCTTACCAGCCACGTGCCGTAGAACGACGCGGCGGCGGCGACGCGATCCGGGTAGCGCGCCGCGGCGGCGAGCGCGTAGGGGCCGCTCATGCAGTAGCCGTGGCAGCCGACCGGGCCCTTGTGCACGTCCTTCTGGGCGTCGACGAACGCCAGCATCGCGGCAACGTCGTCCATCACCGGCGGGATGGTCATCCTGGTGCGCACGGCGCGCATGCGCTCGCGCTCGGCACTGCCTTCCTCGAGCACGCTCGGCCCGTAGATCGTGTCGCGCCCGGCGCGGTAGTAGAGATTGGGCAAGAGCACGCAGTAGCCGACCGTCGCGAGGCGGCGCGCCATGTCGCGCAGCTCCTCGCGGATGCCCGGTGCGTCCATCAGCATGAGAACCGCCGGGAAGGGACCCCCGCGCTCGGGACGGCACACGAACGTCTCCATCGCGCCGGCGTTGGTGGTGATGTCGAGCGTGTGTTCCATCATTGTTTTCCTCCCGCCCCTTGTACCGCTACTGCCGCTCGACGATTTTCTGTTGAAATGGCGGACGGGGTGAGATTCGAACTCACGAGAGGGTTGCCCCTCTGGCGGTTTTCAAGACCGCTGCCTTAAACCACTCGGCCACCCGTCCGTCGAAGCAAAATCAACCGCTCAGCGGATATCGCGCCCCGAACATTCTCGCAACCCGACCTGCCTTGCACCCGACTTGGACCCAAACTGCATTTGACTTCTTAACTGATAGGTAATGTTTTCAATCGACGCTTGTCCCATGCGCACCCCTTGGAGGCAGAACGCTGCGCATTGCCTTGAGGCAATGCGAACCACCACGAATCCAGAAATCCGGGCCATGCTGCTCTCAATGGCAGAGCGGTGGGCCAAGCGCGCCGAGCAGACCGAATACCAATCGGACCGACAGGGCGCGAGCATGAAGCCAAACACCCCATAGTTCGCGGGCTCGTATCCCACTACGGCCGACGCCTGGACGCGCGCGTGGCAGGTCGCCTACCGTGCGCGGGCGGCTGAAAACGGATCGACAGCCGGGACTAGATCGCTGGTTGCGGGGTTGGCTTCCCGGAGTGGGCGAATTCCATCGTAAACGCCGGAACCCTGGCGCAATCAACCCATCATCGGGAGGGCAGGTCATGAAGCAAACCGTTGGACGCATTCTCGTTGCCGGCGGGGCCGCGCTGGCGTTCCTGTGCGCCGGGTCGCTCGCCCAGGCGGCCGATCCGTTCAAGCTGACCTCGTCGGCCTTCGAGGACAACGGCAAGCTCGCGATCAAGAACGCCGGCAATGACAAGCAGAGCCCGAATTGCGTGGGCGAGAACGTCTCTCCGCCGCTTTCCTGGTCGAACCCGCCGGCCGGCACCGCGAGCTACGCCCTGATCATGTACGATCCGGAAGGGCGCGGCGGCCTCGGGGGGGGGTGCACTGGGTCGCCTACGGCATTCCGGTCTCGGTGACCGGATTTGCCGAGGGCGAGGTCAGCGGCCCGTCTCCCAAATACGTGGGCGGCAAGGGCGCGCGCGGGCTTGCGCATTATTCCGGTCCGTGTCCGCCGCCCGGCGGCTGGCACCACTACATTTTTACCTTGATCGCCACCGACCTCGATCCCAAGGCGCTTGAGCCGGGCCTCACCCGCGACCAGCTGTTCGAGAAGCTCGCCGGGCACGCCAAGGGCGCCGCCGGCCTGATCGGCCGGTTCACCAAGCCCTGAGCCGGCTTCCGGTACCGCTCGTTTACCACGTCGGGGGTATCCTGCTATGCCCGCCCCAGAAACGGCATTATTTTAGCCGACTTGTGGGGGAGGGGTCGGCTGCACCGGATTCGCCCGGCGCAGCGAAGCCTGATCGTCTTTTGGACGGGGCGATCGGTAAGTCGGGGACGGAATGGGGCTGGTTGGCCACGCCATGGCATTTTCGCGTTGCGCGCCGCTCGGCGCCGCGGCCTTGTGCGCCCTGGCGCTCGCGGCCTGCTCCTCCTCGTCGAGCAACTTCGGCAGCATCGACCCCCGCTACGGCGTGGCGGCGAGCCCGCGGGTGGTCGATCCGGGCCAGCCGGTGCCCAAGGGCGGCGGCGTCTACCGGGTAGGCCAGCCATACATGGTCGGCGGTCGTATGTACTTTCCGCAGGCCGACCCCAACTACCGCGCCGAGGGGCTCGCGTCCTGGTACGGCGAGGACTTCCACGGGCGGCTGACGGCGAACGGCGAAGTCTACGACATGCGCGCCCTCTCCGCCGCGCACCCGACCTTGCCCATGCCGTGCTATGCGCGCGTCACCAACCTCGCCAACCGGCGCTCGGTGATCGTGCGGGTGAACGACCGCGGGCCCTATCACGCCAACCGCGAGATCGACCTTTCCGGCAAGGCCGCCGAGGTGCTGGGCTTCCGCGACCACGGCATCGCCCGCGTGCGCGTGGAATACGTCGGCGCGGCCCCGCTCGAAGGCTCCGACGACCGGCTGCTGATGGCCACCTTGCGCGAAGGCACGCCGGCACCCGCGCCGTCGGTCATGCTCGCCTCGAACCGGCCGTTCGTACCCGCCGTGGCCGGTCGCAGCCCGATCATGAACGGCGGAGCGCCCATCCCGGATGAGCGCCCGTTCGATCTCGGCATGTCCCCGGATCGGCAAGCTGCGATGGCCGGTCCCCGCGTCGCTCTGCACAGCCCCTCGCCGGATGAGCGGATTCCCATATCCGACGCGCCGCGCCTGCGATGGACGTCCGGACCGCCGCCGGCGGCGTCGGCCTACGCCCCGGTCGGCTATGACGGCTCGAGCGCCGTGGCAACCGGCCGCGGACTTTACTAAAGCGGGATGACTTTCGACGAATCGTCATCCCGCCTTACGTTATTGTTGGAGCATGATCTTTTCCGATAATCGGTACCCACGTTCCGGGATCATGCGCTAAGCCGCGCCATTTATTTGCCTGACGGGATTGGCAAGCCCAGGCCCTGACCGATATGGCAAGGCGGCAATCCATGCGTCGGCCGGAGGCCGAGTGAGATGATCGGAACAACGGCGTGCGGCACTCCGGCTCGCCGGGTGGCGGCGCTGGCGCTTGCCGGGGCGCTCGCCGCTGCCGCGCTGGCGCCGGCCGCCGCGCAGCTTCCCAAGAAGGAGGACACGTTCAACCTTTCGGCGCCCTACGCCATCCTGATCGACTACGAGAGCGGCTCCGTGCTGTTCGAAAAGAACGCCGATCAGCTCATGGAGCCGTCCAGCATGGCCAAGCTGATGACCGTCGAGGTCGTCTTGCAGGCCATCAAGGAAGGCCGGCTCAAGCCCGACGACGAGTTCATCATCAGCGAGCACGCCTGGCGGCACGGCGGCGCGCCCTCGCACGGCTCGACCATGTACGCGCCGATCCACAGCATGGTGCGGGTCATCGACCTCCTGCAGGGCGCCATCATCCAGTCGGGCAACGATGCGTGCATCGCCTTGGCGGAAGGCATGGCCGGCAGCGAAGACGCCTTTGCCGAGATCATGACCAAGCGCGCGCGCGAACTCGGGCTGACCAAATCGAATTTCGCCAACCCGACCGGGCTGCCGGACCCGCGTACCCACGTGACCGCGCGCGAACTCGCCAAGCTCGCCCAGCATTTGATCCGGACCTATCCAGACTATTATCACTTCTTCGGTGAGCGCGAGTTCACCTGGAACCGGATCCGGCAGCTCAACCGCAATCCGTTGCTGGCCGCGAACGTCGGCGTCGACGGCCTCAAGACCGGCTTCACCAGGGAGGCGGGCTACGGCATCGTCGCCTCGGCGGTGCAGAACAGGCTGCGGCTTATCGCGGTCACCAACGGGTTCAAGGATCTGAAGGCACGCGGCGAGGAGACCAGGAAACTCCTCGAATGGGGTTTCAAGGGATTCGAGTCGCGCCCGCTGTTCGCCGAAGGCCAGACGATCGGCGATGCCCGGCTCTACGGCGGCGCGCGCGGGCGCGTGCCGCTGGTTGCCAATGGTTCGGTCAGCCTGCTGGTGCCACGCAATTCATCGGAGCACGTGCTGGCCCGCGTCGTCTACACCGGCCCGGTGCGGGCGCCGATCGAGAAGGGGCAGCAGATCGGGGAACTCAAGGTCTGGCGCGGCGACAACGTCGTGCTCGAGGTCCCGCTCCAGGCGAGCGAAGCGGTCGGCCGCGGCAGCTTGAGCCAGCGCGCGTTCGACGCCGCGACCGAGCTGGTCATCAATCTGTTCCGCGCCGGCGTGCAGAAGCTCTAAGCGATGCAGGCTCCTAGGATGCGCGGTCGGTTCATCACGTTCGAGGGCGGGGAGGGGAGCGGCAAGTCGACCCAGGTCGCCACCTTGGTCAAACGGCTCACCACCTTGGGGCTCGCCGTCATGGCAACGCGCGAGCCGGGCGGTTCGCCCGGGGCCGAGGCGATCCGCCACGTGCTGCTCTCCGGCGCCGCCAAGCCGCTCGGCGCCTATGCGGAGGCGATCCTGTTCGCGGCCGCCCGCGACGACCACGTCAGCCAGACCATCCGGCCGGCGCTCGAGCGCGGGAAATGGGTGGTCAGCGACCGCTTCGCCGACTCGACTCGCGTGTACCAGGGCGTGCTGAGCAACGTGGAAGCCCGGCTGATCGCGCGGCTCGAGAAGCTGACCGTCGGCGACACCCGGCCCGACCTGACCTTCGTGCTCGACGTGCCGGCGGACGTCGGGCTCGAGCGCGCCGCGCGCCGGCGCGGCAACGGGGCAGGGGACCGGTTCGAGGCCGAGGCGATCGATTTCCACAGGAAGCTGCGCGAAGCCTATCTGGAGCTTGCGGCACGCGAGCCGGATCGCTGTGCAGTCATCGATGCGACCGCCGCCCCCGACGCCGTCGCCGACGCGGTCTGGGCGGTGGCCAACGCGCGGCTTCACCCGGCCGAGGCGCCGTTGATGATCGAGGACGTCGCGCGGTGAGCCCGGCGCATCGATCCCGCAACGGCGACGCCGAGCCGCCGCATCCGCGCGAAACAACGGCCTGGTTCGGCCACGCCGCGGCCGAGCGCGCGCTGCTCGAAGCCTACCGCGCCGGCCGCATCCCGCACGCCTGGCTGATCGGCGGCCCGCTCGGCATCGGCAAGGCGACGCTCGCCTACCGCATGGCGCGGTTCGTCCTCGCCCACCCCGATCCGGCGGCACCGGCCGTGCAGGTCGCGACGACGCTCGCCGTCGATCCCGCCGATCCGGCGGCGCGCCGCATCGCCGCCCGCGCCCATGGCGGGTTGTTGGTGCTTGAACGTACCGAAGGCGAAAGCGGCGCGTTGCGCACGGTGATCACGGTCGAAGAGGTGCGGCGGACCGTCGGTTTCTTCGGCCACACCGCGGGCGAGGGGGGCTGGCGCATCTGCATCGTCGATGCCGCCGACGAGTTGCAATATCCGCAGGGTTCGAACGCCCTGCTCAAGATTCTGGAAGAGCCGCCACGGCGCGCGCTCTTTCTGCTGGTGAGCCACGCGCCTGGGCGGCTGCTCGCGACGATCCGCTCGCGTTGCCGCCATCTGGCCTTGCGTCCGCTGGCCGTCGAGGACGTGGCCCGCGCCGCGGCGGCGGCGTTCGGGCGCAGCGCGGACGATGCCGACGTGGCCGAAGCGGCGGCCGCCGCGGACGGCAGCGTCGGACGCGCGGTGCACCTCGTCGGCGGCGATGCGCTCAAGGTGCGCGAGCGGGTGAGCGAGCTTCTCTCGGCGCTTCCGTCGGTGGACGCCATGGCGCTGCATGCGCTCGGCGACGCGCTCGGCCGCGCCGATACGCAGGCTTTCACGACCTTCGTCGACACGGTGCGGGATTGGCTCTCGGCGCGGCTCGCGCGCGGGTCGGGCGAGCCCGCTCGCCTTGCGCAGGTGGCGCAGGTATGGGAGAAGCTCAACGGCGCCGCGCGGGAGGTCGAGGTGTTCAATCTCGACCGAAAACCGATGGTCTTCGCCGTGTTCGGGCTTCTCGCCGAAGCGGCGCGCTGACCCGGCGCCTCACGCGGCGAGCTTCCCCGACATGGCGCCCAAGCCGTATTACATCACGACCGCCATTTCTTATCCCAACGGCGCGCCGCACATCGGCCACGCCTACGAGGCGATTGCGACCGACGCGATCGCGCGCTTCATGCGGCTCGACGGGCGCGACGTGTTTTTCCTCACCGGCACCGACGAGCACGGCCTCAAGATGCAGCAGACCGCGGCGCGGGAAGGATTGTCGGCGCGCGCATTGGCCGACCGCAACGTGGCGCGCTTTACGGCCATGGTCGAGCGCCTGAACTGCTCGAACGACGATTTCATCCGCACCACGGAACCGCGGCACTATCGCGCCTCGATCGCCATCTGGGAACGCATGGCGCAAGCCGGCGACATCTACCTGTCGAAATATTCCGGCTGGTATTCGGTGCGCGACGAAGCCTATTACGCCGACGACGAAACGACGCTCGGCGAGGACAAGGTCAGGCGCGGGCCGACCGGCAGCCCGGTCGAGTGGGTCGAGGAGGAGAGCTA
>DASZJC010000337.1:0-1942 GCA_035948495.1 Xanthobacteraceae bacterium
GCCTCACGAGAGGCGCCGGGAGCCGCGCCGTCCGCTCTACCGTGTGGCGAGGATTCAATTCGGCAACGGCGCGCTGCCGCGCGAGTGTGTTGTCATGGACATTTCCGATGGCGGCGTGCGGCTCCATGTTGACGGCTTCGATGTCCCCGATGAATTCGTGCTGCTGCTCTCCGGCCACCGCGTAACCCAGGAGAGCAAATACAAAGTGGTCTGGCGCTTCAACCAAGAACTCGGCGCCAAGTTCATTGGTATCGTCTGGCAGGGCATGGATTGATTTAAGCGCCCAGGCGTCGGCAGCCAAGCGTCGGCCGTCAGGTGTCGGCAGCGCGGACTCAGGCTACGGCGGCGCGTGAGTTGTCCGCATCCTGATCAGCAATCCTGGACGGCGGCCTTGTTGTCGTTGCCGGACGCCGAATTCGGCGCAGCCTTCGGGCCGCCCTTCGCCACCGCGACCAGAGCCGGGCGCAGCACACGCTCGCCGATCATGTAGCCCGGCTGCATCACCTGGACGATGCTGCCGGCCGGCACCGACGGATCGGGGACCTCGTACATGGCCTGGTGGACGTTGGGGTCGAATTTTTCGCCGTGCGGCGTGAACTGGCGGACGCCATTTTTTTCCAGCGCCTTGAGCAATTCGCGCTCGGTCAATTCGACGCCGTCGACCAGCGCCTTCATGCCGGCGTTGGCATGCGCCCGCGCCTCCGGCGGCACGGCGTCGAGCGCGCGGCGGATATTGTCGGCAACCCCGAGCACGTCGCGGCCAAACGAGGCGACGCCATAGAGCCGCGCGTCGGTGACTTCGCGCTCGGTCCGTTTGCGCAAATTCTCCATTTCGGCGAGCGTGCGCAGCAGCCGGTCTTTCATCTCGGCAAGCTCACGGTCGAGCGCGGTGGACGGTTTGGGGTCGCCCGCTGCCTCAGCCCCAGTAGCCGCAGCCGATGTCTCGGGCTGTCCGGCCGCCTCGTCCTCAGCGCGAGCGGTCTCTCCAGTCATGTCTCATCCCTTAGCCTTGCTTGCCACGCATATCAGGGCGCAGGCGGCAAAAATCAAGCGCCCTTCCGTCACCCTGAGGTGCGAGCGAAGCGAGCCTCGAAGGGCGACGGCCCGGGCCGTGCATCCTTCGAGGGCCGCTTCGCGGCCACCTCAGGATGACGGAATACGCCCTCACCCCCCGAGCAGCTTGCTCACGACCTTGGCGGTGTAGTCCACCATGGGGATGACGCGGGCGTAGTTGAGCCGCGTCGGCCCGATCACGCCAAGTACGCCGACGATGCGGCCGGTGGCGTCGTGATAGGGCGCGACGATGGTCGAGGAACCGGACAGGGAGAACAGCTTGTTCTCCGAGCCGATGAAGATACGCACCCCTTCGGCCTGCTCGGCGCGGCCCAACAGATCGATGACCTCGCGGCGGGTTTCCAGATCGTCGAACAAGAGCCGCACCCGCTCCAGATCGTCGAGCGCCTTGAGGTCTTCGAGCAGATGCGCCTGGCCGCGGACGATCAGCTTGCGCTCGCCGCTCTCACCGCCCGACCAGCTGGCAAGCCCGGTGGCGACGATCTTTTGGGTCAATTCGTCGAGCTCGGCCTGCCGCGCGTTCAGCGCCCGCTCGAGCTCGCCCCTCGCCTCGGCAATGGTCATGCCGCGGATATGGGCGTTGAGGAAGTTCGAGGCCTCGGTCAGCGCCGAGGTCGGCAAGCCCACCGGGACGTTGAGTACGCGGTTCTCGACCTGGCCGTCCTCGGCGACCAGCACCACCAGCGCCCGTTCGGGCTCCAGCCGCACGAACTCGACATGCTTGAGCCGCACGTTGGATTTCGCCGTCAGCACGACGCCGGCGGCGCGGGTGAGGCCGGACAACAGGCCTGAGGCCTCGGTCAGCACCGTCTCGACCGATTTGGCCTGGCCGGAGGCGGCGACCTGCGCCTCGATCGCCTTGCGATCA
>DASZJC010000338.1:0-3389 GCA_035948495.1 Xanthobacteraceae bacterium
TGGCTCGCTCAAGCGCAAGCGCAGGGTCACATTGGCGCCGGCGATCCCGCCGCCATGGCGGCGCAGTTCCTCGCTACGCTCTGGGGCAGCCTGTTGATCCAGTTGTTGCTGCGCGTGCGCGAAGCGCCGGCGTCGGATGAAATAAAGTCTCGCGCGGAAGCCGCCACCCGCGCCCTCCTTGCACTCCATCCGCCGTCTGGCCTCGGCGGCTGAAGCCCCCGATTCCGGCGTCAGCGCCCGCGCGGGATCGGCCCCACCACCATCTTCCCCTCCCCGTCCGGCCCGTCGACCACGTAGGTCGGCTGGCACAGGCCGGAATAGCGGCCGCGTAGCTCGCGCATCAGGTCTTGCCCGTGCGCGATCGTGGTCCGGAAGTGCGCGGTGCCGGGCGCGCGGTCGAGATGATGCAGATAATAAGGCTTGATGCGGCACTCGACGAGCGCCCGCATCAGCGCGCCGAGCGTCTGCGCGTCGTCGTTGACGCCCTTGAGCAGCACCGATTGGGCGAGCATCGGCATGCCGGCATCGATGATCCGCGCGCACGCCGCCCGCGCGGCGGGCGTGAGTTCGCGCGCGTGGTTTGCGTGCAGCACCACGTAGGTCGCCTTTCGCGAGCTTTTAAGCGCGCGCACCAGCGCCGGCATGATCCGCGCCGGGTCGACCGCCGGCACGCGCGTGTGCACGCGCACGATCTTGACGTGCTCGATTCCTCGCAACCGCTTCATCACCGCGGCGAGCCGGCGCGGCGAAAGCACCAGCGGGTCGCCGCCGCTGAGAATCACTTCCCAAATATCCGGATGCTGTTCGATATAAGTCAGTGCGGCAGACAGCGCCTCCGCCGAGAGCGCGTTCGGCTTGCCCGGCCCGATCATTTCGCGCCGGAAGCAGAAGCGGCAGTAGACCGCGCACACGTTGATGAGCTTGAGCAGAACCCGGTCGGGGTAGCGATGGACGAGGCCCTCGACCGGGCTGTGCGTGTCATCGCCGATCGGATCGGCCGCTTCGTCCTGCTGCACGTCGAGTTCGGCCGGGTCGGGCACGAACTGGCGCGCGATCGGGTCGCGCGGGTCGGTCCGATCGATGAGCGCCGCCATGGCGGGCGTGACCGCGACCGCGTAGCGCGCGGCGACGGCTTCGAGCCGTTTGGCCTCTGCCGGCTGAACAAGGTTGGCCCGGGCCAGGTCGGCCGGACGCCGTAACACGGTTTTCGCATTTTTCATGCCGAACGCCTCCGCGTCGTATCGACCGGCCATTTCCTCCGGCGCCTCAATTGCGACTGCCCGCACCGGGACCGAAAAGCAATCGGAATCGACCTGTTTTTTAGGTTGATTTTACCGCAGCATAAATAAAAGATTGTACGGTAACGGATCCACAGGGGAGGTTCCCATGTCGAAAATGACCGACGCCATCGCATTTTTCAAGCAGCAGTTCAGGAACGACATTCAAGCGGCCATCGCCAACACGCCGTTCAGTCTGGACATGCTGACGGCAATCGCAATGCAGGAGACATATTACATTTGGGGAAATCTGTTCACGACATTGCCACCGGGGCAGGTGCTCGGCCTGTGCGTCGGCGACACGCTGGATTCTCCCAGGCGCTCGGCCTTTCCAAAGAACAAGGCGGACTTGTTGGCGGCGCCTAACGGCGCTCAAATATTCGCCATTGCGCGCCAGGCCTTGGTTGACGTCGGCGAGCATAACGCGCAGTACGGCAAGATTGCTCACATGAATCCGAACAAGTTCTGCCACGGCTTCGGAATCTTCCAGTTCGATATCCAGTTTTGCAAAAGCAATCCGTCGTACTTCCTGCAGAAAAAATGGGCCAACTTCGGCGATTGCCTCGCAGTCGCCCTCAACGAGCTGAAGGCGGCCTTGCGGCGCGCTTACGGCCCGAACAAATCGACGTTAACCGACAAGGAGATGGTGTTCGTCGCCATCGCGTACAATAAGGGAAGCGTCAACGTGAACGGAACCTTCAAGCAGGGATTCCGTGACGACAGCGGCAAGTTCTACGGCGAGCACATCGCGGAGTTCATGAACCTGGCCAAGTCGGTTCCTTGACATTCGCCCGAGGTTCTTTCGTCCTGAAGATGGTACGCGACCGGCGGCTGTCTATGCCCTCTCCCCAAAGGGGAGAGGGTTTCCCCGCTGCACCACCGGCGTCCAAATCACTTGCTCGATGCGCAGCGCGCCGGTCAACAGCATCACCAGCCGGTCGAAGCCGAGCGCGATGCCGCTCGCGGCCGGCATGCTTGCGAGCGCGGCGAGGAAATCCTCGTCGAGCGGGTAGCGCTCACCGTGCAGGCGCGCCTTTTCCGTCATCTCGGCCTCGAACCGGCGGCGCTGCTCGACCGGGTCGGTCAACTCGCCGAAGGCGTTCGCGAGTTCCACCCCGCAGGCATAAAGCTCGAACCGCTCGGCGACGCGCGGATCGTGTGCGGTCCGCCGCGCCAGGGCCGCTTCGGCGACCGGGTATTCATAAAGTATGGTCGGTCGGCCTAGCCCTAAGTTCGGCTCGATCCGCTCGACCAGCACCCGGCTGAAAATATCCGCCCAAGTATCGTCGGCGGCGATCCGAATGCCGGCCTTTCCCGACGCCGCCGCCAACGCGTCACGATCGGTCTCGTGCGCCGACACCGTCGCCAGGAGATCGACGTTTGCGAACCGCGCGAACGCTTGCGCAACCGTCATCCGCTCCGGCTCGACGAACGGCGTCGCGATGCGGTCGCGGAACGTGAGCCGCCGCGTGCCGGCAGCGTGCGCCGCGGCGGCGATGAGCGCCGCGCAATCCTGCATCAGCGTTTCGTAAGGTTCCTCGGCGCGGTACCATTCCAGCAGGGTGAACTCGGGGTGGTGCAGCGCGCCGCGCTCGCGGTTGCGATACACCCGGGCGAAATCGAAAATTCGCCGTTCGCCGGCCGCCAATAGCTTCTTGCAGGCGAACTCCGGCGAGGTGCGCAGATAAAGCCGCGAGCCGGTGCCGTCGGGCGCCTGCAGTTGCGTCGCGAACGCGTGCAGGTGCGCCTCGTTGCCGGGCGAAACCTGCAGGACCGCCGTCTCGACCTCGACGAATCCGCGCGCTTCAAAGAAGTCCCGCGCCGCCGCCGTGATGCGGCCGCGCGCGGCGAGGAACGGCCGCCGGTCCGCATGCACATGCGGCGCCCACCAGGGCGATAGTGCGCTCATGTGCCCTGCCCCGCTTGCCGCCTCGGCTGGAGGAAATCGCTGGCGAACGGCCTCAGGATCGCTATGGTGCGCGCCGACCTTGCGGCCGCGCCCCCGGCCCGGCCGCGACACCAGGGATCACGATCCGTGAAAGTCATTGCCAGCTCGCTCCGCAAGGGCAACATCGTCGACATGGACGGCAAGCTCTACGTCATCCTGAGCGC
>DASZJC010000339.1:0-3624 GCA_035948495.1 Xanthobacteraceae bacterium
GGTGGCGCCGACCTCCCTCGGCACCCCGCGCCGGGCGGTGGTCGGTTGGGATCAAAACCGGCTGTCCATGGTGCTCGCCGTGCTGGAGGCCCATTGCGCGGTACGGCTCGGCGGCCACGACGTCTACCTCAACGTGGCGGGGGGGCTGCGCATCCAGGAACCGGCAGCCGATCTGGCGGCGGCGGCGGCCCTCGTGTCCTCCCTGGCCAACGCGCCGCTCCCCCCCGACGCGGTTTATTTCGGCGAGGTGTCGCTGTCGGGAGCCGTGCGGCCCGTGGCGCAGACCCCGGCGCGGCTCAAGGAGGCGGCGAAGCTCGGCTTTACCCGCGCAATCCTGCCCCAAGGCGGGACGGAAGCGGCCGAGGCGGGCCTCACCCTCGATGCGGTCGGTTCGCTCTCGAGCCTCGTCGCCGATATTGCCGCCCGCGGACGCGGTCCGCGCAGCGCCCCCTCTCCCCGCGGAGCGGGGAGAGGGTTGGGGTGAGGGACTCATTCGACGAACGCGGCGTACAGAAGGGCCCCCTCACCCCGGATCGCCTCGCGATCCGACCTCTCCCCGCAAGCGGGGAGAGGTAAACGACAAGACGGGTGACGGGGCGACGCGGCCCGGCTATACACGTGGCGCCCGCCGGCCGGCCGGGACGATTCCCCTGTCGGCGGCCCCCGGCTGCCAACGCGACGGTTTGGTCATTCGATGCCGATCGAGCCCCTCGACATCCTGCTGCTCGTCGTCATGCTGGTCTCGGCCCTGCTGGCGATGGTGCGCGGGTTCATGCGGGAAATTTTCTCGATCATCTCCTGGGCCGCGGCGGCGGCGTGCACCCTTTACTTCTACAAGCGCCTCGTGCCGGTCGCGAAGCAGTACATATATAACGATCTGATCGCGACCGGTGCCGTGGTCGGTATCCTGTTCCTCGGCACGCTTTTGGTGGTGTCGATCATCACCATCAAAATCTCCGACGCGATCCTCGACAGCCGCGTGGGAGCGCTCGACCGCACGCTCGGATTCCTGTTCGGGCTCGCCCGCGGATTGATCGTGGTGGTTGCCGCCTACATGTTCTTCGCCTGGCTCGCTCCGGAGAAGAGTCACCCGGCGTGGATCAAGAACGCCAAGTCCCTGGTGGTGATCAAGGGGACCGGGCAATGGCTGATGTCGATGCTGCCCGAAGATCTCGACAAATACTTCAAGAAGCTCAAGTCGCCGGGGACCGAGGAGCAGGACCAGGAGGCCCCGGGCAACCGTACCGGGCTCGACCTGCGGCTGGCGCGCGCCCCCGTGGATAAAATGGATATGACGCGGCGCTGAACCCGATGGAGATGAGCGAGATGGATCTTTCGCGCGACGCCGGCCTCGACATCGACCTTGACGGTGATCGGCTGCGCGAAGAGTGCGGCGTCTTCGGCATTTACGGCCATCCCGACGCCGCCGCGATCACTGCGCTCGGCCTGCATGCGCTCCAGCACCGCGGCCAGGAAGCGGCCGGCATCGTCACCTTCGACGGCAGCCGGTTTCATTCGGAGCGGCGGCTCGGGCTCGTCGGCGACACGTTCTCGCGCAAGGAGGTGATCGAGCGGCTCCCCGGGCAAGTCGCGGTCGGGCACGTGCGCTATTCGACCACCGGCGGGACCATCCTGCGCAACGTGCAGCCGCTGTTCTCCGAGTTCGACACCGGCGGCTTCGCGGTCGGCCACAACGGCAACCTCACCAACGGCCTCACCTTGCGCCGCGAACTGGTGCGCGCCGGCGCCATCATGCAGTCGACGACCGACACCGAGGTGATCCTCCACCTCGTGGCGCGCTCGCAGCGCAACCGCTTCATCGACCGTTTCATCGAGGCGCTGCGCGCGATCGAAGGCGCCTATTCGCTGGTGGCGCTGACCAACAAGAAGCTGATCGGGGCGCGCGATCCGCTCGGCATCCGCCCGCTGGTGCTGGGCGAACTCGACGGCTGCCCGATCCTGACCTCGGAAACCTGCGCGCTCGACATCATCGGCGCACACTACGTGCGCGACGTGAAGAACGGCGAGGTCATCGTCGCCACTGACCGCGGGATCGGCAAGATCGAGAGCCACGAGCCGTTCCCGCCGATGCCGCCGCGGCCGTGCATCTTCGAGTACATCTATTTCTCGCGGCCGGATTCGATCGTCGGCGGCCGCGCGGTGTACGACGTGCGCAAGCGCTTCGGCGCCGAGCTCGCCGCCGAGGCGCCGGCCGATGCCGACGTGATCGTCCCGGTCCCCGATTCCGGGGTGCCCGCCTCGATCGGCTACGCGCAGACGTCCGGCATTCCCTACGAGCTGGGCATCATCCGCAACCACTACGTCGGGCGCACCTTCATCCAGCCGACCCAGACCATTCGCGAACTGGGCGTGCGGCTCAAGCATTCGGCCAATCGCGCCGTGGCGAAGGGCAAGCGGATCGTGCTGATCGACGATTCCCTGGTGCGCGGCACGACCTCGGTGAAGATCGTGCAGATGATGCGCGACGCCGGCGCCAAGGAAGTGCACTTCCGCATCGCCTCGCCGCCGATCACACACCCGGATTATTACGGCATCGACACGCCCGAGCGCGAGAAGCTGCTCGCCGCCAACCACGACGTCGAGGGCATGCGGCGCTTCATCGGCGCGGATACGCTTGCGTTCCTCTCGGTCGACGGCATCTACCGCGCCATGGGGTTCGAGCGGCGCGACCCGGTGCGCCCGCAATTCACCGACCATTGCTTTACCGGCGAATATCCGACCCCGCTCACCGACCGCTCCGGCCAAGCCCCCTCCCCGCGCCAGCTCTCGCTGCTGGCCGAGGCGAGTTGAGGCGATACCCTCCGCCGCCGGGTCCGTCGAAGTCCGGCGCAATGTCGAAGCCGCTCGCCGATCGCATCGCGCTCGTCACCGGCGCGTCGCGGGGCATCGGCGCGGCGACGGCGCTCAAGCTGAGCGAGGCCGGCGCCCACGTGGTCGCAGTCGCGCGCACGGTCGGCGGGCTCGAGGAACTCGACGACGCAATCCGCGCGGCCGGCGGCTCGGCCACCTTGGTGCCGGGGGATCTGAAGGACTTCGCGGCGATCGACCGGCTCGCCACGGCGCTAGATGAGCGCTACGGCCGCCTCGACGTGCTGGTCGGCAATGCCGGTATCCTCGGGTCCCTGTCGCCGCTCGGCCATGTTCAGCCCAAGGCGTGGGACGACGTATTGGCCGTCAACGTCACCGCCAACTGGCGGCTGATCCGTGCGCTCGACCCGCTGCTGCAGAGATCCGCAGGCGCGCGCGTCGTGTTTCTCACCTCGGGGGTGGCTTCGCGCGCCATCGCCTATTGGGGCCCTTATGCGGTCTCCAAGGCTGCACTCGAAATGCTGGCGCGCATCTATGCGGCCGAGAACGCGACGACCAACGTGCGCGTCAACCTGTTCAATCCGGGCCCGATCCGCACGCGCATGCGCGCCCAGGCCATGCCGGGCGAGGACCCGATGACGCTCGCCACGCCGGACCAGGCCGCCGAGAAGGTCGTCGCGCTGTGCCTGCCGAGCTTCAACGAGACCGGCAAGCTCTACAACTTCCCAACCGCGTCGCTGATGGAGTTTCGGCCGCCGGCGGCGGTGGGCGAAATAGCGAATAGCGAATAGTAAT
>DASZJC010000340.1:0-6003 GCA_035948495.1 Xanthobacteraceae bacterium
ACTTCCAGCACGCGGAGCACTATTTCCGCCTGATCGCCGCGGCGCAGGAACAGTTCCGCCAGGGCCAGCCCTATTTCCGCCATGACGGGGACCAGCGCGACGACAATTTCGACGCGGGCGAGGAGGACTCGGGCGGACAGCCGATGGCGGACATGCCCTATGAAGGGCGCGAGCAGCAGCCCTATCCGCCGCGCGACGCCCAGCCCTATCCGCGCGAGCAGCAGCCTTATCCGCCGCGCGAGCAACAGTCTTATCCGCCGCGCGAGGCCCAGCCCTATGGCGGCCGCCCGCAGCCCTCCGTGCCGCAGGCACGTCCCGAGGGCGGCGGCGATCCCGGACTGCCTGCGTTCATCACCGGCGGCGGGCAGCCCCAGCCGGCCTACCAGGGCTACGGTTCGAACGGGTTCGACGGGCAACCCGACCGCTTCCCACTGCATCGCCGCCGGCGCCGCCGGCACGGCGGTCCGCGTGGAGACATGCCCCCTCAGCATGGGGGCGGGGCCGCACCGGAAGAGACAGCCCCACAGCCGCCGCCCGGCGAACCGGGCCAGGATTAAACGCCCGAAGCTATGTCGTCGCGGCGTAGTCCGCGGCGCAGCGGAGCGCCCGCGCGGCGACGCGCGGCGACGGAGCCAGCACCGGCTCGAGCGCCGGCACCAGGTGTTGACGCTCGCGCCGCGCCGGAATGGCGCGATAGACCTGCTTCGTCGCCTCCACGATATGAACGCCGGCGAACGGCGCCGAGATGGTGGCGCCGGCGCGCTCCCAGGCGACCGCCGAACGCAGGAACCAGGTCCGGGCGATCGGCGGCACATACAGGGCCTCACCCCATCCGGTCGGCGTGAACCAGGTCTCCCTCAACAGGTGCGTGATCTGCTCGCGTGAATAGGGTCGACCGTGGCCGAAGGGCGTCGCGTCGGTGCGCGCCCACACGCCGCGCCGGTTGGGGACTATGGCCAGCAGCCGCCCGCCCGCCGCCAGCACCCGCCAGACCTCGCGCAACAAGGCGGCCGGGTCCTGCGACATTTCGAGCGCGTGCACCAGCAGCACCCGGTCGACCGCCGCGTCGGTCAGCGGCAGCTCGTGTTCATCGACCAGCGCGGCGAGCGCCGGCCGCTCGGACGGCCATTTGACCACGCCCTGGGCAGCCGGCATGAAAGCGAGGCACCGCTCCGCCTCCTCGCGAAACAATCCCAGATAAGGCGTCGCATAGCCGATGCCGAGCGTGCGCAGCCCGTGCAAATCCCGCCACCGCCTGCGGATGCCGCGCCCGATGAAGCGGCGCGCCACGGCGCCGAGCGCCTGGCCGTAGAAGTTGCGCAGATCGACGACATCCATGGATATGCACCGAGGCCGCTCGCACACCACGACGGACGAAGCGGCGGATTATAATTATGAAGTGCATGGCGCCAGCCGACAACGACGGGCGCCGAAACAAACGGACAGATGTCGAACAGGGTGAAAGGACTCGCCTAGCACCGCAAGCACCGTGCTAGATTTCGCCCACCCGAAGCGAACAGTGCAGGAGTTCCGATGCCGGCCGAAATCCACCTGTTCACGTGCCTCAAGGACAATTACGGCGTCCTGCTGCACGATCCGGCGAACGGCGCGACGGCCGCGATCGACGCTCCCGAGGCGGGGGCGGTCGAGGAGGCGCTGCGCGTCAAGAACTGGCGGCTCACCGACATCCTGGTGACCCATCATCACGCCGACCACACCGGCGGCATCCCCGAGCTGAAGGCCCGGCACGCATGCCGGGTGACGGCGCCGCGCCGGGAAGCCCCGCGCATCCCCGACGTCGACGTGACGGTGCGCGAGGGGGACTTCGTGACCATCGGCACGTTGGTCGGACGGGTGCTGGAGACGCCCGGCCACACCGCCGGCCACATCTCCTATTGGTTCAAGTCGGAGAAGCTCGCCTTCGTGGGCGACACGCTGTTCTCGGTCGGCTGCGGGCGCCTGCTCGAAGGAACCGCCGACGTGATGTGGGAATCCCTGCTCAAGCTGCGCAACCTGCCGCCGGAGACGGAGGTCTTTTGCGGCCACGAATACACCGCCGCCAACGTGCACTTCGCGCTGACGATCGAGCCGCACAACGCGGCCCTGCGCGCGCGCGCCGACGAGGTGGTCAAGCTGTGCAGCGCCGGACGCCCGACCATTCCATCGACCATCGCGTCCGAGCAACTGACCAACCCGTTCCTGCGTGCCGACACGACGGGGGTCGCGGAAGCCGTCGGTCTGCCGGACGCGCCCCCCGTGCAGGTCTTCGCGGCGGTGCGCGCGCGCAAGGACAAGTTCTAAACTCGGCGCCACATGGCTTCGTTGAACGCCGCCGACGTCATTCGCCTGCTCGACCTGCGCCCGCATCCGGAAGGCGGACACTACCGCGAGACCTTCCGCGACCCGCGGCAGTCACCCGACGGGCGCGCCTTTTCGACGGCGATCTATTTCCTGCTGGCCGCCGGCGAGCGTTCCCACTGGCACCGCATCGACTCCGTGGAAATCTGGCATTGGCACGCGGGCGCCGCGCTGGCGCTGCAAATCGCCGGCACGCATGGCACCGCCACGATGCGCCTCGGCGCCGACCTCGCCGCCGGCGAGCGGCCGCAGGCCGTGGTGCCGGCGGGCGCCTGGCAGGCGGCCGAGAGCCTGGGCGCCTGGACGCTGGTCGGCTGCACGGTCACGCCGGGGTTCGATTTCAGCGGCTTCGAGCTGGCCCCCAAGGATTGGGCGCCGCCCGGTTAGGATTGGCCGAGCAATTTTTTCTGACAATGTCGAATGTCGGCCGGCTCGAACGTCATTGAGCCGGCGGAGCATGATGCCCCGCCACATCGTGAAGGAGAGACCCATGAAGTACATGCTGCTGATCCATTCGCCCGAGGCGTTCTACAAGACCGCCAGCAAGGCCGACACCGAGCAAATGATGGCCGCCTACGGGGCCTATACGGAAGCGATGAAGAAGGCCGGCGTGATGGTCGGCGCCGATCGCCTGCAGCCGGTCGCCACCGCGACCACGGTGCGGGTGACGAACGGCAAGACGACGGTGCTCGACGGCCCCTATGCGGAAACCAAGGAGCAGCTCGGCGGATATTACCTCATCGACGTGCCCGACCTGGACGCGGCGCTGTCGTGGGCCGCGCGCTGCCCCGGAGCCAGCCATGGCGCGATCGAAGTCCGCCCGATCTGGACCATGTAGACGATCGATGGACACAGAGGACGACCGGCATGTCCGCGCGACCGCCGAAACGGTGGCGCGCCGAGGCTACGGCAAGCTGGTCGCCTTCTTGGCGGCGCGCAGCGGAGACGTCGCCGCGGCCGAGGACGCATTGTCCGACGCGTTCGCTGCCGCGCTCGCCGATTGGCCCGTGCGTGGCGTGCCGGAAACTCCCGAGGCGTGGCTGATCACCGTGGCACGGCGCAAGATGATCGATCAGGCGCGACGGCGGCGCAGCGGCGCCGACGCCGCCGATCATCTGCGGCTGATGGCCGAGGAGCTGGCAAGCGCGGCAGCGGACGAGACGCCTATTCCCGACGACCGGCTGGCCTTGATGTTCGCGTGCGCGCATCCGGCGATCGACCCCGGCATCCGCGCGCCGCTGATCCTGCAGACGGTGCTCGGCTTCGACGCCGCCACCATTGCGTCGGCGTTCCTGATCTCGCCCGCCGCCATGGGCCAACGGCTGGCGCGCGCCAAGACCAAGATTCGCGGGGCCACCATTCCGTTCCGCGTGCCCGAGCGTGCGGACCTGCCGGAGCGCCTCGCCGCGGTGCTCGAGGCGATCTACGCCGCCTTCGCCGAAGGCTGGTCCGACCCGGGCGGCACCGAGAGCCGCAGGCGCAATCTGGCGGAGGAGGGGATCTGGCTCGGCCGTCTGGTGGTCTCGCTGCTGCCGGACGAGCCGGAGGCGCTCGGCTTGCTGGCCCTGATGCTCCATGCGGAGGCACGGCGCCCGGCGCGCCGCAACGCGCAGGGCGACTACGTGCCGCTCGCCGATCAGGACCCAGCGGCGTGGCACACGCCGTCCATCGAGGAAGCCGAGGCGCTGCTGTTGCGCGCGAGCCGGATGGGGGCGGTCGGCCGCTATCAGCTCGAGGCGGCCGTGCAGTCGGCTCATGCGGCGCGCCGGCTCACCGGCCGGACCGACTGGGCAGCGATCGAGCGCATCTATGACGCGCTGCTCGCCATGACCGGTTCGCCGGTGGTGGCGATCAATCGGGCGGTCGCGATTGCGCAGACGGGCGGCCCGGCGGCCGGCTTGGCGGCGCTCGATGCGCTCGCTGCCGTTCCGCGCCTCGCCGACTATCAACCCTATTGGGCCGCCCGCGCCGGGCTTCTGGTGCAGACGGGACAAATCCGCGCGGCCGACGCAGCCTACCAGCGCGCCATCGGCCTGGAGGCGGATCCCGCGGTCCGACGCTTCCTGCAGCACGAACGCATGGAGCTGCCCGGCCGCCGCATCCCGTCCGCGTGACGGTCAAACCGGCGGCGCGACGAGAGGCCGCGCGTCACACCATGTACTGGCCGCCGTTCGCCGACAGGGTCGAGCCGGTGATGAGCCCGGACTCGTCGGCCGCCAGGAACACCACGCAGCGGGCGATCTCTTCCGGCTCGCCGAGACGTCCGATCGGGATTTGCGGCAGGATGCTTTTCTCCAGCACCTCCTTCGGCACCGCCCGCACCATCTCGGTGCCGATATAGCCGGGGCAGATCGCGTTGACGGTCACGCCGCGCCGCGCGTTCTCCTGCGCCAGCGCCTTGGTGAAGCCGAGTTCCCCGGCCTTGGCGGCCGAATAATTGGTCTGTCCCATCTGGCCCTTCTGGCCGTTGATCGAAGAGACGTTGATGATGCGGCCGAAGCCGCGCTCGCGCATGCCGTCGATCAGCGGCCGGCACATGTTGAACAGCGAGTTGAGGTTGGTGTTGATGACGGCGGTCCAGTTTTCCGGCGTCATCCGGTGGAACATGCCGTCGCGGGTAATGCCCGCGTTGTTGACCAGGATTTCGACGGGGCCGAGGTCCGCTTCGACCTGCTTGAGGCCGGCGACGCAGGCGTCGTAGGAGCCGACGTCCCATTTGTAGACCGGGATGCCGGTCTCGGCCTTGAACTTCTGCGCCGCCTCGTCGTTGCCGCCGTAACTGGCCGCGACCTTGTAGCCCGCCGCCTTGAGCGCCTTGGCGATGGCGGCGCCGATGCCGCGCGTGCCGCCGCTGACCACCGCAACCCGTGCCATCTCGTCCTCCCTAGCAAATTGCATCAAATCCGGGCAAATCAATTAACGCAGCCAGCTCTTCTGACAATACGACAAGCTGAGGCCCAATTGGCGCAATGCCCGAGTGAGGTCTTAGCGCCCCTTTTCCAGATAGCTTCAACTTGGCGAGAGGTATTTGGGCGGCCTTTCGGAGAAATTTTAAGTGCGAGACTTCCCAAAACGACGTCCACTCAGTGTCACCTTCAAGCGCGCTTTTGGGTCGAAATTCAGGTCGCGGGTGTTTCCAATTCTTTGCTGGCGTCCAACCCTCGTAAGTTGCCGAGACGGTAGCGTATCCAGGGCGGTGATACTGGCTAGAGCTCTTTAGCTCGGTGGCCGAACCGTAAATCAACACAGGCAAGATACCTTTGCCTTCTGAGAACTCCTCTTTTGAGAAGAACTGGAAGGACCATTCACCGCTCTTTACTTCCGATTTAGCGCCCGTACCGAATGCAACAATTCCCTCGGCATTTTGTATCTTGAAAGCGTGGGGTAGATGCACCGCCGGAACGGGAGCCAATAACGCAATCATCCGTCAACCCAGCAAAGGAATGGACTCAGCGCTCGACGCACATGGCGATGCCCATGCCGCCGCCGATGCACAAGGTGGCTAGGCCCTTCTTGGCGTCGCGCTTCTGCATCTCGTGCAGCAGCGTCACCAGCACGCGCGCTCCGGACGCGCCGATCGGATGACCGAGCGCGATTGCGCCGCCGTTGACATTGACCTTGGCGGGATTCCATCCGAGGTCCTTG
>DASZJC010000341.1:0-7769 GCA_035948495.1 Xanthobacteraceae bacterium
CTAGTGTCCCGATTCCGAAGTTCGCATAACCTTGCTGACCCTCTGATGCGAACTTCGGAATCAAAGGGACACTAGCAACTCTATGATTCTAGTGCCGCTTTTGAACCCGAAGTTCGCAACCGTACTTGCGGCAATGTGATGCGAACTTCGGGTTCGCGGCACTAGAGACCGATCTTGCTGAACGCGCGACTTATCCAGGAGGCCTGGTCCTCGTGCGGCTCGAGCCCGCCCTGCTTCACCAGATTGTAGGCGTCTTTGTACCAACGGCTATCGGGAAAGTTATGGCCGAGCACCGCCGCCGCGGTCTGCGCCTCGCCCGGGATTCCGAGCGCCATGTAGACCTCGGTCAGCCGGTAGAGCGCCTCTTCGACGTGGCGCGTGGTCTGATAGTGGGTCACGACGACCTTGAAGCGATTGATGGATCCGACGAAGTCGTGCTTCTGCTGGTACCAGCGCCCGATATCCATCTCCTTGCCGGCCATGTTGTCGCGGGCCATCTCGACCTTGTGCTTGGCGCTGACCGCGTATTCGGTATTCGGGAATTTGCGCGTCACCTCTTCGAGCGCCTGCACGGCTTTTTCGGTGCGTCCCTGGTCGCGCGTAATGTCGGGTATCTGATCGAAAAAGGACGAGCCGATCAGATATTGCGCATAGGCCGCGTCGGGACTGCCGGGGTGCAGCGTCACATAGCGCTTGGCCGCCGAGATCGCCTCGTCGTAGTCCTGGGCCTCGTAATAGGAGTAGGCCGTCATGATCAGCGACTTGCGCGCCCATTCCGAATAGGGGTGCTGCCGGTCGACTTCCTCGAACTTCTTGGCAGCCGCCTTGTAATCGTGCTTGCTGTTGAGGAGGAACAGCCCTTCGTTATAGAGCCGGTCGGCCGGGTCGTCGGCGACCGGCGTATCCTTTTCCCCGAACAGACTGCACGCCGGGAGCATGGCGAGCGCCAGCGCGCACAGCGCCACGCGGGCGAACGCACGCCCTTCCCGCCCCCCGCGAGTTGGGTTGAATAAGCGCAAAGCCATGGGCGCGGTTCGTTTCCCCGTCTGCGAATGCGGTGCGCATCGGCGCCACGACCCGCGCAGTAGTACCTGAAAACCCGCGGGCCTACCAAGCGATTATGCGGACATTCGGCCGGGAATAAGGCGGCGAAAGCGTCAGGAAAATTCGGCCCCATAGGCCGGGGCAACCAGGCCGGCGGCCACGTCGGCGTGGCCGCGCGCGCGCGGCACCGGCGCTTCGACCACGGTCCAGGCGGTGGGATCGGCGATGAGAGCGGACAGCACCGCGTGGTTGAGCTGGTGGCCGCCGCGCACCGACCGATAGGCCCCGAGAATGGGCGCCCCGGCGAGCGAGAGATCGCCGATCGCGTCGAGCGCCTTGTGGCGCACGAATTCGTCGGCAAAGCGCACCCCTTCGGGATTGACGACCCGATCCTCGGCGAGCACCAGGGTGTTGTCGAGGGAGGCGCCGAGCGCGTATCCCGAACTCCACAACTTGCCCACGTCGCGCATGAACCCGAACGTGCGGGCGCGGGCGATCTCCAGGCGGAAGGTCGCCGGCTCGACATCGACGGCGAGCGCCTGGCGGCCGATCAGCGGGTGGTCGAACTCGATCTCCACCTCGACGCGGAAACCGCGCTCATAAGGCCGCAACTCGCCGTAGGCATCGTCCTTGATGACGCGGACAGGCTTGAGCACCTTGGTGTACCGCCGCGGCGCCGCAAGCGTGACGATGCCGGCCCGATCGACCGCCTCCACGAACGGGGCGGCGCTGCCGTCCATGATCGGCGCTTCCGGGCCGTCCAGCTCGACCACGGCGTTGTCGACGCCGAGGCCGCACAGCGTCGCCATGATGTGCTCGATGGTCGAGATTCCGGGTCCGCTGCCGTTGCCCAGCACGGTCGCAAGCTCGGTCGCCGACACCGAGCGGGCATTGGCGCGAATCTCGAGTTCCGGCCGCCCGTCGGTGCCGCAGCGCACAAAGACGACGCCGGTGCCGGCGTCTGCCGGATGCAGCGTGAGGGTCACCGGCAGGCCGGTATGAACCCCAATTCCGGCGACGGTAGCCGGTTCGCGAAGCGTGGTTTGCCTGCCCGCTTTCATACTCACGGTCCGCAACCCCATCGGCCCGAGGGACGTCTGGCAACGACCGATTTGCTGTGGCCGCCGCGACCCTTCAGGACCTTGCGTTCGCCTTGGATGGAGGAAAGATGACTTGCGGACCGAAGGTCGGCCGCCGCCGTCCCCCGTGGCGAAGAGCCCCTATGCCCGAGAGATTACCGGCAGTAGAGAATAAGGCCAATTCACGGTTTTTTACTGACTGTTACCATTGCCGCGCCGCACGTCCGCCGGCTTCGTAACCCTGCCATGGGTTGACCACCCCAAGAGGGGCACCGTTTCTCGCGGCGAGCGGGCAGCCTGCGGCTACCCGCCGCAATGACAGCCGGTTCAGTTCGCTTGGCGCCTCAAGAAGGCGGGGATCTCGAGTTGATCCTCGTCGATCGAGTTATGCACAGGCGCCGGCCGGCCATGGTGATCGAGGCCCTGGGGGGCCGGGCGCGGGGTGGGCGGACGCTTGGCATATTCGGACACGGGCTCCTGGATGCGCGGTTCGATCGGCCGTGGCGCCGGCGCAGGCCGGGGCGGGATGGGCGCCGCGGCGCGCGGCTCGGGCGCCGGTGCCTCCGCCTCATCCTCCTCGCGCCGCCCCAGGCCGACCGCGGCAAGGCGCTGCAGCAACGAGGTGCGACGCTTTTCCGGCGTCGCCCGCTCGGGCACGTCGCCGCGGCGCGCGCGCAATTCGTTTTGGGCCGGCAGCGGGAGTTCTTCGATGCGCGGCATGCGCGGACGCGCCGGCCGCTCGGGGACCGGCGGTACGAACGCCTGCTGGACCGACGGCTCCTGGGGGTCGGTCGCGGCGCGATCGTCGGCCGGATCGATGAACAACGACGGCTTGGGCGACAAGGGCCGGATCGTGACGTCCTCGATCCCCCCCGCCGGCGGAAGCGCGGCGGGCTTGGCGGCTTGCGGCCGCACCGGAGCCGGCGCGGCGTCCGCGGGAACGGCGGCGCGCGGGGCCTGATCGGCCTGGTCGTGCCGTTCGTTGAGCCGCTGGGTGTTCGCGCGCAGCTTCTGGGTCAGTTCGGCAAGGCGCGAATCGATCGACGCATGGGGCTGCGCCGCCACGATGGCCTGGTCGATGCCGGTCGCCACCACCGACACCCGGATGATGCCGTCGAGCCCCTCGTCGAAGGTGGCGCCGACGATGATGTTGGCCTCCTGGTCGACTTCCTCGCGGATGCGGGTCGCCGCCTCGTCGACCTCATAGAGGGTCAGGTCGCGGCCGCCGGTGATGGAGATGAGCAGGCCGCGCGCCCCTTGCATCGAGGAGTCGTCGATCAGCGGATTGGAGATGGCGCCCTCGGCGGCGGTCAGCGCCCGTTTCTCGCCCGAGGCTTCGCCCGTGCCCATCATCGCCTTGCCCATTTCGCGCATCACCGC
Source organism: Xanthobacteraceae bacterium (assembly GCA_035948495.1). Lineage (GTDB taxonomy): Bacteria > Pseudomonadota > Alphaproteobacteria > Rhizobiales > Xanthobacteraceae > AP-16. The sequence goes on from DASZJC010000341.1 coordinate 3,504, forward strand.
GCGCACGTCGGCGAAGTCGAGATTGATCAGGCCTTCCTTCACCATCAGATCGGTGATGCAGGCGACCCCCGAATAGAGCACCTGGTCGGCCATGGCGAAGGCGTCCGCGAACGTGGTCTTCTCGTTCGCCACCCGGAACAGGTTCTGGTTCGGGATGATGAGCAGGGTGTCGACGTGCTTGTGCAACTCGGCGATGCCGGCCTCGGCAACCTTCATGCGGCGCTGGCCCTCGAACTGGAACGGCTTGGTGACGACGCCGACCGTGAGGATGCCAAGCTCGCGCGCGATCCGCGCCACGACCGGAGAGGCCCCGGTGCCGGTCCCCCCGCCCATGCCGGCGGTGACGAACACCATGTGGGCGCCGGTCAGATGATCGCGGATTTCGTCGATCACCTCCTCGGCGGCCGCGCGTCCGACCTCGGGCTGCGAGCCGGCGCCCAAGCCCTCGGTGACCTGGACGCCCATCTGGATGATGCGCTCGGCCTTGGACATGGTGAGCGCCTGGGCGTCCGTGTTGGCGACGACGAAATCGCACCCGACGAGCCCGGCGGTGATCATGTTGTTGACCGCGTTGCCGCCGGCGCCGCCGACGCCGAACACGGTGATGCGCGGCTTGAGTTCCCGGATGTCGGGCATCTTCAGGTTGATGGTCATGGCTGCCTCATCGAGAGCACGGGCGCGAACGCCTTCAAGTCAGGCCGGTCCGCCGCCGGCCGATCGGTGATCCTGCGATCGCGGGTCATCAGAAGCTCTCGCGGAGCCATCGTCCGACCCTTGCGAAGTAACCGTCCGTCCCCGTCATCAGATGCCGCGTGCGACGCGGTTCGTAGTGTTCGAGATAGGCGACCTGCGGGTACACCAGCAGTCCGGCGGCCGCCGCGAAGGCCGGCCCCTTGGCGCTGTCGGGCAGCCCGGCGATGCCGAGCGGGCGCCCGATGCGCACCTGGCGGCCGAGAATGCGCGCGGCGACCTCGGGCAGCCCGGCGAGCTGGCTCGATCCGCCGGCGAGCACCACCGGACCGCGCGGGTCCGCGGCGAACGGCGAAGCGGCGAGCCGATCGCGCACCATTTCGATGATTTCTTCGACGCGCGGCGCGATGATCCGGGTCACCGCGGCGCGCGGCACGAGTTGCGGCGGCTCGCCCGCGTGCTCGCCGACCGGCGTGACGCTGATCATGTCACGGTCATCCGAGCGGCCGACGATCGTGCTGCCGTGCAGGATCTTGATCCGCTCGGCATCGGCGATGCGCGCGTTGAGACCGCGCGCGAGATCCATGGTGATGTGATTGCCGCCGAGCGCGAAGCCGTCGGCGTGCACGAAGCGTCCGCCGGAGAACACCGCCGTCGTGGTGGTGCCGGCCCCCATGTCGACGACCGCGGTGCCGAGATCGGCCTCGTCGTCGGCGAGCACGCTCTGGGCCGCGACGTAGGGCGTCGCCACCATCGCCTCGACGGCGAGATGACAGCGCTCGACGGTGAGCATCAGGTTGCGGGTCGCCGCCGCGTCCACCGTCACCACGTGCATGTCGACGCCGAGGCGGCGCCCGAGCATGCCGCGCGGATCGCGGATCGAACGGGAGTCGTCGAGGGCAAAGCCGATCGGCAGGGAATGCAGGACGGCGCGGCCCTGGCGCACGGAATGGCGGCTGCCGGCGGCGAGCACCCGCTCGATGTCGGCCTCGCCGGCCGAGCCGCGCAGGGGAACGCTCGCCGCATAGAGTTCGCTCGCGATGCGGCCCGCCGAGACCGCGACGATGATCGATTCGACGTGTACGCCGGCCGCGCGCTCGGCGGCGTCCACGGCCTGGCGAACCGCCGCCTCGGCCTCGACGAGGTCGACCACGGTCCCCGCCTTCATGCCGCGCGCCTGGGTATGGCCAAGCCCGAGCAGCTCGACGGCATGGCTGCGCCGGCGCAGCACTTCCTGCGGCGAGCGCGGGGTCAGCCGCCCGATCAGGCAGGCGATCTTGCTGGTGCCGATATCGAGCGCGCACACGACCGCCGAGCGCTTTGCCGACACCGGCTTCATCTTGGGAGTGAGGCCATGCTCGAGGGAGCTCATACGTCGCCCCTCTTGCGCTTGGCGGCCTTGTCCTTGAGCGCGTCCTCGCGCGCCTGCGCGGCATCGTCCGACAACCGCACGCTCACGCGGTCCGGCAATCGCAGATCGATCGCCGTGATGTCGCGGCTGAGAAGGTGCTTGTCGCGGTCGAGCTCGGCGAGCGTGTCGAGCGCATGGGCAACGCCGGACTCCGGCAGACGCACGTCGAGGCCGTTCTTGAGCTTGAGGTTCCAGCGTCGCGCCGCCACCAGGATCGAGGCGCGGACCTGCTGACGGATGTCCGGGTGGGCGTCGAGCACGGCGAGGAACTCCCGCGCCCGGGTGGCGGCGCCGGCACCGACCACGAGCGGCAGGTGCGCGAAGTGCCAATCGGCGAGCGGCCCGACCACCGTGCCGTCGGCGGAAATCACCGACACCTTGCCGTCGAGCTGCCAGAGCGCGAAGGCGTCCCGCTCGGTCACCGTGATCTGCAGGCGGTCGGGATAGAGCTTGCGCACGGCGGCGTCGGCAATCCACGGGATTGCCTTGAGGCGGGCGCGCGCGGCGTCGACGTCGAGGAACAACAGCGAGGCGTGATCGGTGACGCCCGCCGCCGCGAATATTTCCGCGCGGCTCACGTGCTTCTCGCCGGACAACGACACGGCCGCGATGCGGAACCCTGCGGCGTTCGCCGCCGCGTCGCGCGCGTCGTTGAGAAAGTCGACGATCATCGGGCCATGGCCGCCTTTCGCTACGCCGTAACCGATGCTGGCGAGGATAAGCAGCGCCGATGCCGCCGCGCCGGCCCAGCGCGGCGGGCCCAGGTCCGCCATCCGCATCGACCATTTTCGCATGAACCGGGTGATTCGGGTCGGCCGTTTTGCGGCGCGGCGCGCGCGCGGGGGCGCCGTCCCGGCGGCATCCGCCGGGCCCGTCGGCTCAGACCGCTTCAGCGGTTGAGCGAGGCGTCCTCGACCATCCATCGCACCAGCTCACTGAACGAAATACCCGCATGGGCCGCGATCTCGGGGACCAGCGAGGTCTCGGTCATGCCCGGCTGCGTGTTGATTTCGAGACAGACCAATCCCCCGGTCCCCTCCGTGCTGCCGTCGTAGCGGAAGTCGGCACGGCTCACGCCCCGGCAGCCGAGCGCACGGTGAGCCGCAACTGCCAGTCTTCGGACCTCTAGGTAAACAATTGGTGAAATTGGCGCCGGCAGCAGGTGGCGGGACCCGCCGGGGGCGTACTTGGCCTCGTAGTCGTAAAATCGTACCGTCGGCAGGATTTCGATCACGTCGAGCGCCCGGTCGCCCATGACCGCGCAGGTCAGCTCCTTGCCGGGCACGTAGCGCTCGCACAGCAGCTCGTCGCCGTACGGCCAGTCGTCGCGGTGAAGCTCCTGGGGCGGGTGCTCATGGTCCTCGGTGACGATGAACACCCCGACGCTCGACCCCTCCGCCAACGGCTTGATCACGTAGGGGCGCGGCAGCACGTGCGCCCGCGCCGCCTCGGAGCGCGCCACCACGACGCCGTCCGGCACGGGGATTCCGGCGGCGCGGAAGACGGTGTTGGCCATGTCCTTGCGCATGGCCAGCGCCGAGGCGAGCACGCCCGAGTGGGTGTAGGGGATGCCGATGATCTCGAGGATGCCCTGCAGCGTTCCGTCCTCGCCCGGGCGGCCGTGCAGGACATTGAGCGCGACGTCCGGCCTGAGCGTCTGCAGCAAGGAGGCGATGTCGCGCCCAACATCGATGCGGGTGACGCGATAGCCCTGCTGCTCCAGCGCCTCGGCGCAGGCGCGCCCGGAATTGACCGACACCTCCCGCTCGGCCGACCAGCCGCCCATCAGGACCGCGACGTGCTTTGCTTTCGCCATGCGCTCCCGGCCAACCTCATTCGCTTGATTCACTTGGCCATTGAGAGGTGATTCACGGGGATTTCGCCACCCCGATCCGCTTGATTTCCCATTCGAGGTCGACGCCCGCGCTTTGCTTGACGCGCGCGCGCACGGTCTCGCCGAGCGCTTCGATCTCGGAGGCGGTGGCGTTGCCGAGGTTGATGAGAAAGTTGCAATGCAACTCGGACACCTGGGCGTCGCCCCGCTTGAGCCCGCGGCAGCCGGCCGCGTCGATCAGCTGCCACGCCTTGGCGCCCGGCGGATTCTTGAAGGTCGAGCCGCCGGTGCGGCTCTTGACCGGCTGGGTCGCTTCGCGCGCCTCGGTGAT
>DASZJC010000342.1:0-19198 GCA_035948495.1 Xanthobacteraceae bacterium
AGTTTCTTGATGAAGGCGACGATCGTCCAGATTTCCCGGTCCGGCACCCCGGTCGCCCCGAAGCTCGGCATGCCGGTCATGTTGATGCCGTTCTTGATCACCCAGAACAGCTCGCCCGCCTCGCGCTCCTTGACGACGTCCTTGAGGTCGGGCGGATCGGGATGCAGCCCCTCGGAGAATTTCGCCCATTCGACGCCCGGACCGCCGTGGCAACTGGTGCAGCCCCGCGTCGCGAACGCCCGCGCGCCGGCCTGAACGTTCGCCGGGTCGTCGAGCGGAATCGGCGGCGCGTCGATGCCATGGCGGCCGATCGAGGCCGTGCGGACCTTGACCAGCGCCCACTTGACGATCGCCGGGTCCTCGCTCGTTCCGGCAACGCTGTAGAAGCCGCCGAAGAAAAATACCGCGGCGGCGATCGCCACCACGATCGCGAGGAAGCCGATGAGCGCAAGGAGTTTCATGCGGGAATCTCCCGGTTGCCTGCTCGACGGGCGGGATCATATCGCATGGCCCGGATGCGACAAGCAGCGCGGGCCGCGCTCGCGAAGGCGTGACGGGCGCCGCTCACGTCTCGGGCACCAGCGTGAACCTGCCGCCCGCGCTGGTCATGCGCGCGAAGCCGGGGAAGTGCAGGTGCATGCCGGCCACCGGCAGCCGGTCCGCCGCGACCATGTCGAACACGCGAACGCGGCTGGCCGCGGCCGCGTCGGGGTCGGAATCGAAGATCATCGTCACCTCCGGCCGCGGCACCTGCAGCTCGGGAATGTGCACCGTGTCGCCCCACACCAGGAGGCTCTCGCCGCCCGACGCGATCGCGTAAGCGGTGTGCCCCGGCGTATGGCCCGGGATCGGGATGGCGGTCACGCCGGGAAAGACCTCGCCGCCGTGGAACAGCCTGAGGCGATCGCGATAGGGCGCAATCTGCTGGCGCGCCGCGGCGAAGTAGCGGATGCGCTGGCGCTCGTCCGCCCGCGCCATCGCGGCGTCGTCGAACCAATGGGGAAGCTCGTTCTCGTGCAGCGCGATTTCGGCGTTGGGGAAGAGGCGCCGCCCCGCCGCATCGGCAAGCCCGTTGGAATGGTCGGGATGCATATGGGTGAGCAGGATCGTGTCGATCGCCTCCGCCGCGATGCCGGCCGCGGCGAGCGCCCGCGGCAACTGCCCGAGCGTCGGGCCCATGGTGTCGCCCGAGCCGGTATCGATCAGCGCCGTGCGCCCGGCCGACTGGACCAGGAAGGTATTGACGCTAATGCGCGGCGGCACCCGGCCGCCGTGCTGGCGGATCAAGCCTTCCGGGTCGGGCGGAAGGTTGCGCACGACCTCGAGCGAAGCGTCGAGGTAACCGTCGGAAAGGACGGTGACGTCGATATCGCCGACCCGGCGATGACAAATGCGCGCGGGCCGGTCGCTGCTCACGTCTTGTAGTCGGGTTCCTTGCGGTCGAGGATGCGCTTGAGCGCCTCGAAGTGCCATATGGCCGGCTTCTTGCCGCCGTAGTCGCGCCCGCGGCGGAACTCGGCGATCGAGCTGTCGATCACCTGCTTGGGCAGCTGCTTGAGCGGCTTGCCGGTCCACATGGCATAGAGCTGCACCTGCGCCACCCGCTCCAGATAATAGAGCCGGTCGTACGCCTCGGCGACGGTGCGGCCGACCGTCGCCACGCCGTGGTTCGCCATCATCAGGATGGTCTTGTCGCCGATGATCCCGACGAGCCGCTCGCCCTCGGCCGGGTCGAACGCCGGGCCGTCGTAGCCTTCGTCATAGGCGGTGTGGATCAGGGTGCCGAGCTCGGTCTGCCCGATCGGAAGGATCTGCGGATCCTCGAGCCGGTTGAGCGCGCTGGCGAACGGCATGTGGGTGTGCAGCACCGCGGCGGCGTGGGCCAGCAGCCGGTGAATGGGCGCATGAATGCAATAGCAGGACTGCTCGATCTCGCCTTCGCCGGCCTTGAGCGTGCCGTCGTAGCCGACTTCCATGAAGCAGCTTGCCGTGACCTCGGACCAGTGCAGGCCGAACGGGATCTGGTAGTAGCGGTCGTTGGCGCCGGGCACCCGCAGGGTCAGGTGGTTGAAGATGCCCTCGTTGAACCCGTGCATCACCGCCAGCCGGTGGGCGGCGGCGAGATCGACCCGCGCCTGCCACTGGGCCGCGCTGACGTCGACGCCCGTCTCGATCGATTCCAAAAGCATGACCGGCCTCCATGTGCGCTGTTCGCGCTAAATTCCGCCACGGCGGCGGCGGCGTCAATGCCGATTGCGTGGTTCGCCCCCTGTGCCGCGCGCAACCCGGAAATGCGGCCAACGCGCGGCAGGCTCGCAGCTGACGGTGGCGCAACACCGATCGAGCCCCCAGCGATCGAGTCGAAGCCGGAGGATTGTGCCCCGGCCGGCTGGTGCGCTAGGCTTCCCGCAAGGGGCGCTTTTCGCGAACCGCGATCACGATCAAGGCGCTCGCGGCGCTCGTTTTTCTTTTGTCGAACAGCACGGGCATCATGGCACAGACCGTTTCACCTGCGATCGTCAAGGAGCTTGCGCCGACCGGCAAGCTGCGCGCGGCCATCAACTTCGGCAATCCGGTGCTCGCGCAGAAGGACCCGGCGACCGGGGACGCGCGCGGCGTCACCGGCGATCTCGCGCGCGAGCTGGCGCGGCGCCTCGGCGTCACGGTCGAGTTCATCCCCTTCGACACCGCCGGCAAGGTGTCCGACTCGGCGACCGCCGGCATCTGGGACATCTGCTTCCTCGCCATCGATCCGGTGCGCGCCAAGGGCATCGACTTCACCGGGCCCTACGTCGTGATCGAGGGCGTCTACATCGTGCCGAAGGATTCGAAGCTGCAGACGGTCGCGGAGGTCGACGGCGCGGGCGTGCGCATCGCGGTCGGCAAGGGCAGCGCGTACGACCTTTTCCTTACCCGCGAGATCAAGCACGCCACCCTGGTGCGCGACGCAAGCTCGGGCAAGTCCCTCGACATGTTCGTGCGCGACAAGCTCGAAGCCGGCGCCGGCGTGAAACAGCCGGTCGTCGCCTTCGCCAAGGCGCATCCGGAGACGCGCGTGATCCCCGGCCGCTTCATGGCGATCGAGCAAGCCATGGGCACGGTGAAGGGCCGCAGCGCGGGCGCGCGTTTCATGCGCGAGTTCGTCGAGGAGATGAAGGCTTCCGGCTTCGTTGCCAAGGCGCTCCACGCCAGCGGCCAGGGCGACGCGGCCGTGGCGCCGCCGACGCCGGTCAATTGAGCGAATAGCGAATGGCGAATGGCGAATAGATCGTAGCCCGCATGGAGTGCGGCGAAATGCAGGAGAACATCCCCGGATTTCGCTTCGCTGCATCCGGGCTGCAGGGAACAACTATTCACTATTCGCTACTGCCTTTGCTCTCGCGCGGCTCGCTGATGCGGTCCGCCAGCGCCAGGATCAGCATCGCCACCGCAAACGCGAGCAGAATGCCGACCACCCAGCCGAGCTTCACGTTGTCGACGCTACGCTCGATGTCCATGAACCATTCCAGCACGTTGACCGCCGCGATGGCGGCGATCGAGCCGAGCAGCTTCTGCTTGAGGCCGGAGAAGCCGATCCCGATCAGGCCGTCCGGCCATTTGCCATGCTCCGCCGGCGCGATGCGCGCGAGGAAATTCTCGTAACCCGAGCAGATCACGATCAGCAGCAGATTGGCGGTGAGCGAAAAATCGACCAGCTTGAGGATGCCGACGATGATCTCCTCCTCGGGCGTGCCACGCACGTGCAGAACGAAGTCGCCGAGCTTGACGATGAACGCGTAAAGCAACGCCGCGAGCCCGACGACCAGGCCGAGCAGGAACGGCGCCACCAGCCAGCGGCTGGTGCGGATGATCGCCTCCATCGCGCGCTCGATCCGGTTCATGCTCGTCTCCCGATGGGCTTGCGGCCGGGGGTCGTTCAAATACACCGAATCGGTAGAATAAGCGAAGCGTCCGCGCCGAGCCGCGCGACCACTGACGCCGTCATGTCCAAAGGGGGCCGCCGATGAACTGGCAGCGCGAACTCGAGGAGCTGCGGCGGCGCGAGCGCATGGCCCATGCCATGGGCGGCCCCGACAAGGTCAAGCGCCAGCACGACGGCGGCCGGCTCACCGTGCACGAGCGCATCGACAGGCTGGTCGATGCCGGCAGCTTCCACGAGGTCGGCGCCATCGCCGGCCGCGCCACTTATGACGCGACGAACGAGCTGGAGAGCCTGACGCCGTCCAACTGCGTGTTCGGCCGCGCCGCGATCGACGGACGGCCGGTGGTCGTCGTGGGCGACGATTTCACCGTGCGCGGCGGATCGGCCGACGCCACCATCCGCGAGAAGCCGCTGATGGCCGAGATGATGGCGGCCGAGTTCCGCCTGCCGATCATCCGCATCATCGAGGGCTCGGGCGGCGGCGGATCGGTCAAGACGATCGAGACCACCGGCCGCGCCAACCTGCCGGGCGGCGTCGGCACCGCCATGGGCTTCCACTACACCGGCGCCAACCTGGCCGTGGTGCCGGTGGTGGCGCTCGGGCTCGGCTCGGTCGCCGGCCTCGGCGCGGCGCGGCTTGCCGCCAGCCATTACTCGGTGATGACCAAGTCCTCGGCCATGTTCGTCGCCGGCCCGCCGGTGGTGGCGCGGATCGGCCAGGATCTCGGCAAGCAGGAACTCGGCGGCTTCGAGATCCAGACGAAGAGCGGCGCCGTCGACGAAGCGGTCGACAGCGAAGAGGAGACGTTCGCCTGCGCGCGAAAATTTCTCTCCTATCTGCCGAGCTCGGTCTACGGCCTGCCGCCGAAGCGCGCGAGCGACGACGATCCGCAGCGGCGCGAGGAAAGCCTGATGACGGCGGTCCCGCGCGACCGGCGCAAGGTCTACAAGATGCGGCCGATCATCGAAGCGCTGGTCGACCGCGGCAGCTTCTTCGAGATCGGGCGCATGTTCGGGCGCCCGGTCATCACCGGTCTCGCCCGTCTCGAGGGGCACGCCGTCGCCGTGATGGCGGGCGATCCTTATTTCTACGGCGGCGCCTGGACCGCCGACGCGTGCCAGAAAGTGGTGCGCTTCGTCGATATGGCGCAGACCTTCCATCTGCCGGTCGTCTATCTGCTCGATTGCCCCGGATTCCTGATCGGCCTCGAGGCCGAGCGCGCCGCCACCATCCGGCACGGCGTGCGCGCCATGACGGCGATCAACCAGACGACGGTGCCGTGGTGCACGATCATCGTGCGCAATTCCTTCGGCGTGGCGGGAGCGGTGCACCAGCCGGCCGGCCGCCTCGCGCTGCGCTACGCCTGGCTCTCCGCCACCTGGGGCTCGCTGCCGCTCGAAGGCGGCATCGAGGCCGCCTATCGCGCCGACATCGACGCCGCGCCCGACCCGGCCAAGAAGCTCACGGAGATCGAGGAGCGCCTGAACAAACTGCGCTCGCCGTTCCGCACCGCCGAGGCGTTCTGGGTCGAGGAGATCATCGACCCGCGCGACACCCGCCCGCTGCTGTGCGAGTTCGTGCGCCTGGCCGCGCCGCTGCTCACGCCCGGCTCCTCGGCTTTTGCGATGCGTCCATGAAAGAGACCGCGATGGCCGCGACGAAAGTCCTGTCCGAGTTGAATGCCATGGTGTGGAAGATCGAGGTCGCCGCCGGCCAGCGCGTGGACGCGGGCGACACTCTCATCGTGCTCGAAGCGATGAAGATGGAAATCCCGGTGACCGCGCCGCGCGGCGGCGTGGTGGCGGCGATCCTCGTCGCTGAGAAGCAAATGGTCGCGGAGGGCGAGGCGCTGGCGGTGCTCGAGGGATGAGCCGCGCGCGGCCATTCCGGCATCGCTCTTGCTTGTTGCCGTTACGCCCGCAATGATCCGCCCTGCCGGCGAGCCGTGAAGGCAATCAGATGAAAATTCGTGCAGGCTACGAGATCATTTTCGACTCGCCGCAACCGGCCCCCAAGGTTTTTCTGCTCAGCGTTCATCCCTCGCGCGTGCCGGATCTGGTGACGCCCGACCGGATGCAGTTCGAGCCGGCGGTGCCCTCGTCCCAATATGTCGACAAATTCGGCAATACCTGCACCCGCGTGGTCGCCCCGCCCGGGCCGTTCCGCGTCTTTGCCGATTTCGTCGTCAGAGATACCGGCGTGCCGGACCCGGTCGTTCCCGACGCCAAGCAACACGAAATCGCCGACCTGCCCGACGACCTGCTGGTCTATCTGCTCGGCAGCCGCTACTGCGACACCGACCTGATGGCGGACACCGCCTGGTCGCTGTTCAAGGACACAGCCCCCGGCTGGGCACGGGTCCAGGCGATCTGCGACTACGTGCACAAGAGGCTGGTCTTCGGCTACGGCTACGCGCGCCCGACCCGTACCGCGCGCGAAGGCCATGCCGAGGGCCGCGGCGTGTGCCGCGACTTCGCCCACCTCGCCATCACGTTCTGCCGCTGCATGAACATTCCGGCGCGCTACTGCACCGGCTATCTCGGCGACATCGGCATTCCGCCGGTCGACGAGCCGATGGATTTTTCCGCCTGGTTCGAGGCCTATCTGGGCGGGCAGTGGTACACGTTCGATGCGCGCTACAACATTCCGCGCATCGGGCGCGTGCTGGTCGCGCGCGGGCGCGACGCCACCGACGTCGCCATCTCGACCACCTTCGCGCCGAGCAAGCTGGTGAAGTTCGACGTGGTTACGGATGAAGTGGATGGGTGACCGGCAAACACCATCGTCATCCTTGAGGAGGTCGCGCGCTTGCGCGACCGTCTCGAAGGATGGAAGCAAGTGCGTTTGCTACCATCCTTCGAGACGCTCGCGGCTTTCGCCGCTCGCTCCTCAGGATGACGCCGTTATTGGTGGCGTGCTACTCAGGATGACGTCGATTTCCGTGCTTGATGAAGGTGCCGTTGCGCAGCTCGGCGACCGCCTGCTGCAGCTGCGCGTTGGTGTTCATCACGATCGGTCCGTACCACGCGACCGGCTCCTCGATTGGCTTGCCCGACACCAGCAAAAAGCGGATGCCCTCGTCGCCCGCCTCGACCGTCACCTCGTCGCCGCGGTCGAACAGGACGAGCGAGCGGTTGCCGGTGCGCTCGCGCACCAAAGTTTCGCCGTTCGCATTTTCCTTTTCGGTCAGCACGCCGAACGGCTGCGACGCGTCGCGGAATGTCCCCGAGCCTTCGAACACGTAGGCGAACCCGTGGCGGCCGGTCTCGACCGGCAGCGTCTTGCGCCGGCCCGCCGGCACGAAGACGTCGAGGTAGCGCGGGTCCGCGGAGATTCCCTCGACCGGGCCGCGCTTGCCCCAGAAGTCGCCGCAAATGACGCGCACGCGCGTGCCGTCGTCATCCTCGATCTGCGGGATCTCGCTGGCCTGAATGTCCTGATAGCGCGGCGCCGTCATCTTGAGCGACGACGGCAGGTTTGCCCACAGCTGGAACCCGTGCATGCGCCCGCGCGGGTCGCCCTGCGGCATTTCCTGATGGAGGATGCCGCTGCCGGCGGTCATCCACTGCACGTCGCCGGCCCCGAGCGTGCCCTTGTTGCCGAGGCTGTCGCCATGGTCGACCGTGCCGGCGAGCACGTAGGTGATGGTCTCGATGCCGCGGTGCGGGTGCCACGGAAAGCCGGCGCGGTAGTCGTCGGGCCGGTCGTTGCGGAAATCGTCGAACAGCAGGAACGGATCGAACTCGCTCGTCTCACCGAAGCCGAAGGCGCGATGGAGCTTCACCCCCGCGCCTTCCATGGTGGGCGTCGACTTGACGATCCGCTTCACGGGTCGAATGGACATGACGGACTGCCTTTGTTGGAATGGTCCCGCCCTATGTGGGAAGGCGGCGGCAGGGCGTCCAGTCCCGCGGCGCAACGCGCGCCGCGCCGCGCCAACGCACGTTTTCGTTATCGCCCCGCCGGCGCCACCGCTTCGTCCTTCATGCCGGCGCGGTCGAGGGCGCGCCGCACGCTGCCCGACGCCTTTGCGTCTTGCATGAACGCGCTCACATAGGCGAGCGCGGCGGGGCGGTTCTTCGGCACCGCGATGGCGATTCCGACCACGTGAAAGGCTTCGTCGAGAATGCGCGCGCCCGGCAGGGTGGCGGCGAGCGGGCGCAGCGAATCCTTCGACAGCGCGAAAGCGTCCGCCTGGCCGGCGCGCATCTTCGCCATCGCGTCCTCGACCGACGGCACCGGCGCGATCGTCGCGGCTTTGAGGACGCGGGCGGCGCTGCGGATCGTCGTGGTGTTGGCGATGCCGATCACGCGCACCTGCGCCCGGTCGACGTCGGCGAGCGTTTTGATGTCGGAGCCGGGCCGCACCAGATAGGTGCTCTCGCCGAGGAAATAGGCGGGGCCGAAGTCGACCTTGCTCTTGCGCTCGTCGTCGACCGGCATGAACGAAACGTCGAGCGCGCCGGTGCTGGTCGCCTCGGTCACCTCGCCGGAATTGGGCGCCACCGTGAACTCGACCGGGACGCCCAGTTGCGCCGCCAACTCGTTCGCCAGATCGACGGTGACGCCGTGCGGCTTCCCGTCGGCGTCCTTGGTGACGAAGAACGCGGTGGCGACCGGCGCGTAAACGACGCCGACCCGAAGCTTCCCGGTGGGAGCGATGTCTTTCAAGGCAGCTTCCTCCGTCTCGTCCGACCCATACCACGGCGCGTCGCCGACGTGCCACGCATGCGTGCCGTCCCTTCGCAAACGGCGGCGGTAAGGCTAGGCTCGGCTGCGGCATTCATGAACCGAAAGGAAACGACAGCCATGCTCCACGTGGTCGCGATCATCACCGCCAAGCCCGGGCAGCGCGATGCGGTGCTGCAGGCGTTTCGGGCCAATGTGCCGGCGGTCCACGCCGAAAATGGCTGCATCGAATACGGCGCCACGCTCGACGCGGACTTCGGCGGCTTCCAGACCAAGTTCGGCCCGGACACCTTCGTCGTGGTGGAGAAATGGGCGAGCGCCGAGGCGCTCAAGGCCCATGCCGCCTCGCCGCACATGGCCGCCTATGCGGCCAAGACCAAGCCGATGATCGCCAACCGGCTCATCCACGTCCTGGCGCCGACCTGAACCAGCCACACGGGAGACCCCCATGAGAACCATCGTCAACGCATGCACCGTCGCGCTCGCGGCTGCTTGGGCGCTCGGGATCGCCGCGCCGGCCGCGGCCGGCCCGTTTAAGGCAAATCCGGCGATCAAAGCCGCCGCGGCGAGCGACGTCGTCAAGATCAAAACGGTCCGACGCAAGCACCCTCGACGGGTCTATGTGGACGTGCCGGTTTATCCTCGCGCCCCGGTTTCGGCCCCGGGATGCCCGGGCCTCTATTCCTGGAATCCCGCCAACCCGGATCGCGGGTTCTGCGACCCCGGCTTCGCCTATCACGGCAACGTCAACGGCTGCGCCATCGACCTGGGCTACGGCCGCTGGGCCTCCTGCGACACGCTGCGGTAACACGGGAGGCGGCGGACGCCTCACGTCGCCATGCACCGCCTTCAGCTTGGCAGCTGGCAGGCAGTATATTAAGCGTGCGCGCCGGCACGAGGAGGCGACTTCCTTGAGCATCGCCAATCGAAGAGCCGCCGCGGACAAGCCAACCCGGGCGCGCGGCCGGCTGAAGATCGGCGACGACTGGAACGCCATCACCATCATCGCCTTGTCCCAAAGCAGCCCGCTCAAGGCGCTCGCCGAACTGGTCGAAAACAGCATCGACGCCAAGGCGCGCAGCGTAACGATCACCCGCGGGCGCGAGCACGGTCGGCATTTTCTCGCCATTCGCGACGACGGCGAAGGCGTGCCGCGCGACGGCGAGGGGCGACCGGACTTTCGCTACGTGGCGACCCACATCTGCGACTCGGTCAAGCGCCGCCTCAAGGCCGAGGGGGCGGCGCGGGTGCAGGGCGAGTTCGGCATCGGGCTGCTGAGCTTCTGGACGCTCGGCGATGAGCTGACGATGACGTCGACCGGAGCCGACCAACGCGCCTACCAGATGGTCATGCGCAAGGGCGATCCGAGCTATGCGGTCGCGCCCAGGCGCACGCTGTTCGGCGACACCGGCACCGAGGTGCGCATCACGCCCCTGCTCGACGGAATCCGCGCGCTATCGGGAGAGAAGATCCAGTGGTACCTCGCCGCCGAGCTGCGCGACCGCATCCGCCAGACCGGCGTGCGCATCCGCGTAGTCGACCGGCTGGCGCGCAAGCAATACGCGGTCGAGCCGCGTCAATACGAAGGGCGGCTCCTGCATCAGCTGCCGGCGGTGCGCACGCGGCTCGGCGACATCTATGTCGAGCTTTATTTGAACGAGCCGGCGGATGCGAACTGCGTCGCGCTCTATCGTCACGGTACGCGCGTGATCGAAGATATCGCCCGGCTCGACGATTTCGCCCATCCGCCGTGGACGCTGCGCTATCTGCAAGGCCACGTGGACACGCCGTTCCTCAATCTGACGCCGGGCACCCGCAGCGGGTTCATCCACGACGCCGCCTATGCGGCGTTGTGCGAGGGCTTGGTGCCGCTCGAGCGCAAGCTCGTCGAGGTCATCGAGGAGCAACGCCGCGCCGAGGAGGAGCAGGCAAGCCGGGAGCAACTGCGCACGATCCAGCGCGCCTTTCGCGAGGCGCTGCTCGCGCTGCCGGCCGAGGAGTACGACTGGTTCGACATTCACGCCCGCACCTTCCGGCCGGGCGCGGCCGGCGCGGCGGCGACGGACGCGGACGCGCAGGCCGCGCAGGACGGATTGGGCGACGCCGCGTCAGGCGCGCCCGAGCCGACCCTCGGCGAAGAGCGGCAGCGGCAGTTCTTCGAGTTCGCCGGACCGCTGTTCAGCGTCGCGGTCTCTCCCGCCTCCAGCATCGTGCGGGTCGGCGAGCAGAAGGAGCTGCGCGCCCTGCCGCGCGATCGCTCGCGCCGCCGCGTCGAGCAGAACCTGGAATTCCAATGGCGCGTCGTCGAAGGCCCGGGCGCGCTCACCGGCACCCGCAATCAGGCCGCGACATTTGTCGCGCCGGCCGAACCGGGCCTCGCCCGGGTCGAGGTCAGCGTGCGCCAGAACGACGTAGTCTGCGCCGGCGAGGGGCTCGTCACCGTCACCCACGAATTGCTCGCCCAGCTCGGCAGCGCGACCGGCTCCTCGCCCGGACTGCCCGGCTACACCTTCGAGCGCGCGGCCGGGGAATCCTGGCGCTCGCGCTTCGACCCCAAGCGCAATGTCATCGTGGTCAACAACGGTCACCGCGATTTCGTCTACGCCTCGCGCAGCAAGTCGCTCAAGCTGCGCTATTTGGTGCGCCTCTACGCCAAGGAACTGGTCATGCACAATTTCGTCGGCCTGCCCGCCGACCAGCTACTGGAGCGCATGGTCGAGCTGTCGCTGCGCACCGAGGAGCATTTGTGAGCGCGTTGCCTCGGACACTCTCGCTTCGCTCGGCTGCCGGGACGACGACCGCCCCCTGATCCTCACTTGAGGCCGAGATCGTCCGATCCGAGCGGCGACGGCGCATTGCCGCGCCTTCTCTCCCTCATCCGCCGCTGGCGAAGGCGGAGAAGAGGGTCATGCCGCCGTCGACGAACAGGGTGGCGCCCACGACGTAATCGGAGTGGTCGGAGGCGAGCCACACCGCGGCGCGCGCGACGTCCTCCGGCTCGCCGATGCGCTTGTAGGGGACGAGCGTCATGAGCGCGTCGTAGGCCGGTTTCGTCGCCCACGCCTTGGTGTTGATCGGCGTGCGGATGGCGCCGGGCGCGATGGCGTTCACGCGGATGCGTTGCGGCGCGTACTCCTGGGCGATGGTCTCCATCAGCATCATGACGCCGCCCTTCGACGCCGCGTAGTTCGCATGCCCCGCCCAGGGGATTTCCTGGTGCACCGAACTCATGCAAATGATCTTGCCTGCGGCGCAGGAGACCTCGGGCACCACCCCGCGGCGGAGAAATTCGCGAATGGCTTCGCGCGCGCAGAGAAACTGGCCGGTCAGATTGACGTCGATGACCGTGTTCCATTGCTCCAGCGTCATGTCGTGGAACGCGGCGTCGCGCTGCAGCCCGGCGTTGTTGACGAGGATGTCGACGGTGCCGAACTCCTCCGTCATGCGGCGGAACATGGAGACCACCTGATCTTCGCGCGACACGTCGGCTCGGTGCGCGTAGGCGCGGCGGCCGTTTTTCTTGATTTCGTCGACGACCTGCTCCGCCGCCTCCTCGCCGGCGACGTAGTTCACCACCACGTCGGCTCCCGCCTGCCCAAGCGCAATGGCGACGGCGCGCCCCAGGCCGGAGTTTGCGCCGGTCACGAGGGCTTTCTGGCCCATCAGCACCTTGAAAATCGGCCGGGCCGGAGCGGTCGACGGCGACTGCGGATGTTCGGCGAGATCGTTCACGCTGGCCTCCGTCGAGACACCGCTCGCAACGGCGAGATGTTCGGTCCCGCGAAGACGGACCTGAACCGCATTAAACGCCGTCGGCGCGACAAAGTTCCATTGGAGCAAGCTTCGCCGGCGGGCGGCGGGCGGCGAGCAAACAAAACCGCAGCTACGACGAGGCGTCCTCGTCGAACACCGCGACCGCGCGGATCGGCGAGCCGGTTCCGTCCCGCCACTTGAGCGGCAAGCCGATGAAGCGGAATTCGCCTTGGCCGATCAGCGCCTCGAGGTTGCACAGGCTTTCGATGTGGGTGATGCCGACTTCGAGGCACGCCTTGTGCACGAGCGCGTTCACGACCCCCATCGGCCCCGGCCGCATGGAGTCGATGCCGAAGTGGACGATGCCCTGCCCGGCCAGCCACTCGGTGGCCGCCACGTTGACCCCCGGATTGTCCGTCGCATAGGCCGCGGTCGGGAAAGTCCGCGCATGATGGCCGGTGCACAGCAGGACCGTCCCGCCTTTGGGAATGGCGAAGCCCGTCTTCGCCGCCGCCGCTTCCAGGTCGGTGGGCGCGATCTCGGCCATCGGCGCCACGTGCCGCAGGTCGAGGCAGATTCCCTTCACGTAGCAGTTCTCGAGCGGGTAGCGGTCGATCGAGATTCCACTCTTGCCGAAGTGGCGCGGCGCATCGATGTGCGTGCCGCCATGGTCCGGCATGGAGAAGAACATCACGCAATTGCCTTGAATGTTACCCGACTCGGCAAAGGCTTCTTCATGGGTTTTCCAGATGCCGTGAATGACCGGCGGTTGTCCCGGGTAGGTCGGCGTTCGATGGTAGAGTTCCCGGCTCAAATCGACGATTCGCATGATGCGTCCTCCCGCGCGTTCCGCGCGGAAGCATAACACGGGCGCGACGGCATGGGCCGGCGCTCGGTCGCGTCAGCCGCGAGAGCCGTGGGTGAACGCCTTCACCTTGTCGATCAGGCAAACGCGCTGGCGTAGCCCGCATGAGTGCAGCGGTTGGCGGACCTCGGTTCCTACGCATTTGCCCGCACGTCGCCCGGATCAGAGCTGCCATGCGTTTTGAGCAGAATCAAAGCGATGTGAACGCGAGTTGATGAAGCTTGCGCCTAGATACGATGGACTATTTCGCGACTCGACGCGGTCTACACAACGAAGGTCAGGCCGAGAGACGACGATGCCCGCGAGCAGGTTCCCAATCATCGACGCTACGCGGGCTGGCGCACGCCTCGCCGTTGCGGCCTGCGCCCTGCTCGCGCCGGCACCGTTCGCCGGAGCGGACCGCGCCGTTGCCGCCGAGCCGAGCATTGCCGGCGCACCCTGGCGCGGCGGCTTCGCCGACGTGGTGCAAAAGGTGCGGCCGGCGGTGTTCTCGATCCGCGTGAAGGTCGTGGAGGACGCCGGGCGCGGCCGCGCGCCGCAGCGCACCGGAGCGTCGCTCGGCTCCGGTTTCTTCATTTCCGCGGACGGCTATGCGGTCACCAACGCCCACGTGGTCAAGCCCGAGCACGCGACCGCGCTCGCCACCCAGATCCGCACGCCCGACGGCGATATCTACGACGCCGACGTGATCGGCGCCGATCCGCAGACCGACGTCGCCCTCATCAAGGTCGGCGGCCGCAACGACTTCCCCTTCGTCACCTTCGCCGAGGCGACGCCCCGCGTCGGCGACTGGGTGATCGCGATCGGCAGCCCGTTCGGCCTCGACGGCACGGTGACGACGGGCATCGTGTCGGCGCAAGGACGCGACATCGGCTACGGCCCCTACAACGACTTCATTCAGATCGACGCGCCGACCAACCAGGGAAGCTCCGGCGGCCCCAGCTTCGATCTCGCCGGCAACGTGATCGGCGTCAACACCGCGCTGTGGCGCACGCCCGGCACCGCTGGCTTCATCGGCATCGCGTTTGCGGTTCCGGCCGACACGGTCAAGGCGATTGTCGCGGAACTCAAGGAGCATGGCGCGGTCACGCGCGGATGGCTCGGCGTCGAGCTCGAGCCGGTGACGCACGAGGTCGCCGCGCGATCGGGGCTCGATCGCGCGCGCGGCGCGCTGGTGGGTGCACGCCGCGCCGGCAAGGCAGGCGCGAACGCGGCGCTCGACGCGGGCGACGTCATCACCTCGGTCAACGGCGAGCCTGTGAAGGATTTCCGCGCCCTGGCGCGCACGACCGGCGCCATGGCGCCCGGTACGCGGGTCGAGCTGGGCGTGCGGCGCGGCGGCGCGGAAAGAACCGTCGCGCTCGAACTCGCCAAGCTTCCCGACCAGCCGCAGCCGGACGCGGGCGCCGTCGGAAGCCCGACCGCCGGACGGTGGAGCGCGGCCCCGGGACACAAGAGCTCCCAAGCCCGGCACAAGAATTGATGCTCTGACCGAGCTTGATAAATCCCGCATGACCACGCATCCGTCGCGACCGAGCGGAGATCTCGGCGCGCTCGCTCTCCCCGCAGCGGAGAGGCATAGGCAGCCCTCCGGCCGCCGTTCTCCCAGCGAGCGCGTACAACATCGGCAGAACAAATAAACTGCTGCGTTGCGCGCCGCCACTCAACGGGTCGCGAGCCAGTCGCGGGCGGCGCGCTGAGCGGCGGCGATGTCGCGCTCCGACAGCTCGGCGGCGATCTCGACGCGCAGCGCGCTCGCCTTCCTGTTGCCGTGCATGGCCGCGAGATTGAACCATTTGTGCGCGGAGATGAGATCGGGCGCGCTCGAACCGACCGCGCACGTCATGCCGAGGTTGAAGAATTCTTGACCGGCGGCGTTGTCCCGCGCCGGCGCACGGCCGCCGATATGAGTTGATTGGCATCGCATCGTCTCGGTCTCCCTGTTCGGACGAACGTCGTTTGCCATCCGTCGTCGCTGCCTGCGTGATGTAACGACGCGGGCGCACGGCGGCGTGACGCGCGTCACACAAGGCGGCGCGGGCAGCGCAAGGTGCGGGCGTATTTCAGCCCCGGGTGAGCGGCTTCACATTCGCCCACGACCCCGTGCGCAATTCTGCGATCGGCGAAGGCGCGCGGCCTTGGCCGATCCGCCCGGAGCCCGCCATGATCCCGGCCGCCGCAATACGAGAGCCCGCAACGAGACCCCCGCAACGGCTTTGCGCCGGCGTGGCCGACACATGGCGAACCGTGACCCGTGACCTGTTCGACCCCTACCGGCCGGAACTGCACTACATGCGCGGGCCGGGTCCCAAGTGGACGCGCCAAACACGCCGCAATGGCCACGGCGGCGCCTTCCGCAATCAACTGACACGAAATCCGTCTGATTTATTTGGCCGTCATTCGAGGCCGCCGACGCGGTAGCCGGCGCTTGGCGTCAGCGCTGTTTGCCGGTGCCGACGACGGCTCTCCCTCTTCCTTCGCGCGAATGACGCTCCGTTGATTTATGCCGCAGTCGCCACCGTGCGCGGCTGGCGCCAGCCGATCACCAGCACGCAGATGGTGCTGAGCGTGGCGACGGCGGCAATCGGCATGAGGGCGAGCGGGAAGCTGCCGGTCTCCGCCTGGATCCAGCCGATCAGGTAATTGAAGACGAAGCCGGACAGGTTGCCGAGCGCGTTGATCTGCGCCAGGCCCGCCGCGGCGGACGTCGCGCCGAGCCATTCCGAGGACAGCGCCCAGAACGGCCCCTTGCTGGCGTAGGTGCCCGCCGCGATCAGGGTGAGCAGCGGGATCATCGCCCACAGGCTGCGGATCGCCAGGAACGTGGCGAGCATGGCCAGCACCATCCAGGCGAGCGGCAGGGCGTTGTGCCAGACGCGCTCGCCGCTGCGATCGGAGCTGCGGCCCCACAGGATCATCCATACGGCGGCGATGCCGAACGGAATGGCGTTGACGAGGCCGGTCTGCCAGTTGGTCAGCCCGAACGACTTGACCAGTTGCGGCATCCACAGCGCCAGCGCGGTCGAGGCGCCGACCGCGCCGGAATAGACCAGCGCCATGATCAGCACGTATTTGTTGGAAATCACCCGCCACACCGACGGGTGCTCAACGCGCGGCACGCGGCGGCGTTCCGCCTCGATCTTGGTGATCAGCCACTGCTGCTGCTCGCGCGTGAGCCACGACGCATGCTGCGGCCGGTCGGTCAACCAGACGAACGCGGCGATGCCGAGCAGCACGGCGGGCGCCGCCTCGATGATGAAAATCCATTGCCAGCCGCCGAGCCCGAGCGCGCCGTCGAGGTAGAGGACCGCGCCGGAGACCGGGGAGCCGATCAGGCCGGCAACCGGGATCGCCACCATGAACACGCCGACGATGACCGCGCGATGATGCGCCGGGAACCAATAGGTGATGTAGAGGATCACGCCCGGGAAGAACCCGGCTTCTGCGACGCCGAGGAGAAAGCGCAGGGTCAGGAACGAGATCGGCCCGCCGATCAGCGCGCAGGCGGCCGAGACGATGCCCCAGCTGAGCATGATGCGGGCGATCCAGGTGCGCGCGCCGAACCGCTGCAGCGCCAAGTTGCTCGGCACTTCGAAAATGAAATAGCCGACGAAGAAAATGCCAGCGCCGAGACCATAGGTCTTGGGGTCGATGCCGACGGCCTTGTTCATTTGCAGCGCGGCGAAGCCGACGTTGACCCGATCGATGTAGCAGATGATGTAGGCGGCGAGCAGGAACGGCATCAGCCGCCACGACACGCGGCGCATGGTGGCGGCCTCGAGTTGCAGGTCGGCGCTTGAGCTGGACATGGCGGTTTCCCCCGACTTGAAATTCATCTCGCGCGCTTCTCCTTCGCTGACGTGGCCGCTTTGCTCCGGCCGTCGCGCGACTGTACTGCATGTCCGGTTCGAGTTGGCACGCGGTGATACTCGGCGCGCCGAACCCCGCTGACACGCGGCCCGGACCTGGGCTATTGTTTCGACCGTCGTCTGCCTGGCGCAAGTTGCGTCCGAAGGGCACGTCATGTGCGTGGTTAGAGCGGCAATCCTCGCAACGGCCCTCGCCGCAATTCCGCATGCGGTGGATGCGCAGGATTTTGTGCCGGCCCCACCGATCGCTCCCGCCGACATGAGCAACTACTGCGTCTACGGCGGCCTGATCTACTCGGTCGGCTCGCAAATATGCATCATGAAGGGCAGCCCGCCGCTCTATTGCGACCAGCCCGCTGCGGCCACCAGAGCCGCCGAGCCCAGGGCGAGAGCCACCTGGACGACGAGCCAGCCGCCGGCCACGATCAACTGCGCCAACGATCCGATAACCGGCGGCCCGACCCGGCCTTATCGCTAAGGCTTTTCCGCCCCTCGAATCTTGCCGAGTGTTGCCGAAAAGACACAACGTTCCCCGCCTCGAAGTGGTCTAATGCCGCCCATCCGGACGGGCGCGCACGACAGCTTGCTTGATTTCCTCGCGCAGGGGCGCATGCGCGCCGTCCCGCGGCTCGGGGGAATTTGTTGCGTTTCGGGGAGCGCAGGCGGGACATGACCAGGAGGACGCTCACCCGCGTATTGCTGGCGGCCGTCATCGCCGGCGGGGCGGTCGTGGACGCGGCCCACGCCCAGTGCACGTTTAACTCATGTCCGCCCCCGTTCGGCCCGGGACCGTCGAGCCCGGGGAACCCCGGGGGGTCGAACCATAACGCCGGATGGTACATTCTCGGCGGCCTCGTCTTCGCCGTCGTCGGCTGGGCGATCGGCACGAAGATATTTTCCACGACCGACACGTCCGGTCCGCCGTCGCCCGGGCCCTCCCCGGGCCCGCCGCCCGGACCGAGCACGCCGTCGTTGCCACAGGTGTCGCAGGTCCAAGGGACGGGCGGAGGCGGCGGGAGTGGGGGCGGCGGCAGTGCTGCGCCGCTGCGTAACGGCTTCAACCAGCCGCCCGCCGGCGAGACGCGGTTCGTGCCCGACGAGGTGCTGGCCGACGCGCCGCCGCAGGACATCGAGGCGATCGCGGCACGGCACCAGATGACGTGTCCCGAAAACGTCCGCATCCGACTGACCGGCCGCACGCTGCACCGCTGCCGCCGCCTCGCCGACCAGACCGTCCAAGACATGATCCAGGTGCTCTCGGGCGAACGGCAGATCGCCGGCGCGCAGCCGATTTATCTCTACAGGTTCGTGCAGAGCGCGACTGGCGAGGCAAACGCCGAACAATACGCGCCGGAGAAGCTCGGGGCTGTCGAGGCGCATCGGCTCGCGACCGGGAACGGGGTCACCGTCGCCGTCATCGATTCGGGCGTCGACCCCAACCACCCGGACCTCGCCGGCGCCATCGTCGGCAGCTACGACGCCGCCGGCACGGACCGGCCGCACCCGCACGGCACCGGCATGGCGGGCGCGATCGCCTCGCGCGGCACGGTCATGGGCGTCGCCCCGGGCGCCAAGCTTCTCACCGTGCGGGCGTTCAGCACGAGTACGCAGGACGCGGAGGGCACGACACTCAACATCATCAAAGGGCTCGACTGGGCGGCCGCACACGGCGCGCGCATCGTCAACATGAGCTTTGCCGGACCGGCCGATCCCCGCCTGAAGGATGCGCTCGGCAAGGCCAACGCCAAGGGCATCGTGCTGATCGCGGCCGCCGGCAACGCCGGGCCGAACTCGCCGCCGCTCTATCCGGCCGCGGACCCCGAAGTCATCGCGGTCACCGCGACCGACGCCGCGGATGCGCTGTTCTCCGGCGCCAACCGGGGAAAGTACATCGCGGTCGCGGCGCCGGGGGTCGACGTGCTGGTGCCCGCGCCCGATGCCAGTTATCAGCTCACCACCGGGACGTCGGTTGCCGCCGCCGAGGTGAGCGGCGTCGTCGCCTTGCTGATGGAGCGCAATCCCAAGCTCACGCCCAAGGACGTGCGACGCATCCTGATGCGCACCGCCAAGCACCTCGGGCCGAAGGGCGACGAGCGCGA
>DASZJC010000343.1:0-6583 GCA_035948495.1 Xanthobacteraceae bacterium
GCGCCGTGCAGGTTGAACACGATGCCGTCGACCGGCAGCGCCCGCTCGAGCTGGCCGAGGATGTCGTCGCGCATGCGCTCGTAGGCCTCGCGCGTCGCCGGTCCGCCCGGCTGCGCCGCGTAGCAGGCGCCGGCGATCGCCTCGAAGCCGTCGCGCTTGGCGCGCTCCTGGGTCACCCAGCAGGCCGCGGTCTGGTGCGAGGGCCTCGCCTGGTGCTCGCCCGGCGCGAGGTAAAGTTTTTCGACGAACGCCTGGTACGAGGTCGGCAACGGCAGGAACGTATTGGCCTCGAGGCCGAGGGCGGCCGTGAAAATGCGCATGTCCGGGTTCCGCTTCTGGCGGGGTCAAGGATGTCCGGGCGGGAAATCGGCTGGAATTGACGAATGCTTAACAAATTCCGGCGTAGTTGACGAAGCATCCTGACGAATTGTTCATGACGGTAACAGGGTGTTCCAACCCATGCAGGAAACCTTCCACAGGCATGCCTATATTGCACTGCACAAAAAGCGCCGGTCGCCTTAAAATGAACAAATGTTAATTGGAAGGGTTGTTCCGGGGATAGGTGCAAGGATCGGGGAAGATACATGACCACACCCGCAAAGCGGGTCGATGGGATCGATTTCTGGCGCGGCTTTGCCCTCCTGACGATCTTCATCGATCACGTGCCGGAAAACGCCTTCCAGCACATCACGTTCAGGAACTTCGGCCTCTCCGACGCCGCGGAGCTGTTCGTGTTCCTGTCCGGCGCCTCGGTGGCGCTCGCCTACGGGACGCGTTTCTTCAACGGCGAGACCTGGGCTGCCGTGCGCGCCGTCCTGCGCCGCGCATTCACCCTCTATTGGGTGCAGGTCCTGACCTCGCTGCTGATCATCGGGTTATTTGCCGCCGCCGCGGGCTGGTGGGACAACGACGATCTGGTCGACGATCCCGATCGCGATCTTGTGGTGTCGAGCCCGGCGCGCGGCATTTCCGCCATGCTGGTGCTCGCTCACCAACTCGGCAACGTGAACATCCTGCCGATGTACATCGTCCTGTTGCTGATGACGCCGGCGCTCCTGCTGCTGGCGCGCCGCAGCGACTGGCTGATGCTCTCGGCCTCGGCCGCGCTCTACATCGTCGCGCGGGTGTTCGACCTCAACCTGCCGAGTTGGCCGCTCGAGGGCGGCTGGTACTTCAACCCGCTCGCTTGGCAACTCATCTTCGCCATCGGCGTGTTCGTCGGCCGCCGCGTAAGGACCGGCGGCATCGGCTACGACCGCCGCGCGTTTGCTCTCTGCCTCGCGATCGTCGCGGCCGCCGCGTTCGCGGTCACCGACGGCTTCCGCCTCATGCCCGGCCTGTGGCACGAGGCTTACCAGGTGCTCGATCACACCAAGACCGATCTCGGAATCGCCCGGCTGGTGCATTTCCTCGCGCTCGCCTACGTGATTTCCCATTCCGGGCTGACGCGGCTGTTGCGCCCGACTCCGATCTTCGCGCCGCTCGCCCTGATGGGCCGCTACAGCCTGCCGGTGTTCGCCACCGGGTGCGTGCTCACCGCGATCGGCGAGGTGATGGTGGAAACCCGCCCGGAGGACTACGCCTATCCGCTCACCCTCGGCGGCTTCATCGTCGCCGGCGGCATCGTGATTCATTACCTCGTTGCCCGCCTGCTGGCGGCGCGCCGCACCGCCCCGCTGCCGCAGCCCGTGCTCGCCCCCGCGATGCAGTAAGCGTTTCGAATTCGCTGTCCATCGACATCGTCATGGCCGGGCTTGTCCCGGCCATCCACGTCTTTTATTTGCTGGAGGTCCACAAGACGTGGATGCCCGGCCCGAGGCCGGGCATCACGTGGAGAAGCAGCGCCGCATGATCGAATGGTTTGACGACCTCACGCTCGGCATGCGCTTTGCGACCGGCGAGAAGCTGGTCACGCGCGAGGACATCGTGCGCTTCGCGGGCGAATTCGATCCGCAGCCTTTTCATCTCGATGCGGCCGCCGCCGAACACACGGTGCTCAAGGGCCTCGCCGCCTCGGGCTGGCATACCGCGGCGATCGCCATGCGGCTCATCCTCGAGATCCGGCCGTTCGGCCCGAATCCCGTGTTCGGCCTCGGCGTCGACGACCTGCGCTGGCTCGCGCCGGTGCGTCCGGGCGACGTGCTGCGCCTCGAGGGCGAAGTGGTCGAGCTGACGCCGTCGAAGACGCGGCCGCAGGGCGTCGTGCGCATCAAATGGACCGCGTTCAACCAGCGCGGCGAAGCGGTCTACGCCTTCACGCCGATCGGAATTGTTCCGCGGAAACCGGGGATCAGCGATCAGGCATCAGGGATCAAAAAGTAGGGATAACTCTTGATCCCCGATCCCTGATTTCCTGATGCCTGATTATTCCGCCACCAAAACCCTCGGCTCGTCCGCGAACGCCGGCATCAGCTCGCGCGCGAAGCGGCGCAGGTTGTCGCGCGAGGGGCCGCCGCCGTTGAGCAGCAAATATTCGATGCCGAGCTTTTTCAGCCGCTCGAGCTTGCCGGCGATCTCGTCGGGCGTGCCGTAGAGCGCGCTCTCTTCGCTCGCTTCGCGGGTGTCGGAATAGGCGAGAATGCTGGCACGGTTGTCGCCGCCCGGGGTCTGCGAGATGGCGGTCAGCCGGCGTTGCGCCGCGAGCCGCCGCTCAAGCGCGGCTTCCTTGTCGGCTTCGTCCTTCGCCACGTAGAACGCGCGCGCCACCGCCACTCCGCGCGGATCGAATTTGCCCCCGCGCTTCTCCACCTCGCCCTTGAACAGCGCGATGCGCTCGAAAACCGTCTCGAACGAGGCGAACTGGTCGATCAGCAGGTTGTAGCCGCGCGCGGCGACGTTGCGGATCGAATCCGGGCTGCCGGCGCCCATCCACAGTGGCGGATGCGGCTGCTGCGCGGTGGGCGGCTCGACGATGATGTCCTCGAAGCGCCAGTACTTGCCGCGGTGGGAGAAGCGCTCCTGCGCGGTCCACGCCTTGACGATGACGTCGAGCGCCTCGTTGAAGCGCGCGTCCGCCTCCTCCATCGGGACGCAGAAGCCGACGAACTCGTTGTGGCGATAGCCCTTGCCGACGCCGAAATCGAGCCGCCCGCCCGACAACAGGTCGATCGTCGCCGCCTGCTCGGCGAGCAGCACCGGGTTGTGCCAGGGCAGCACCATGACGGCGGTGCCGAGCCGCAACGTCTTCGTCTTCGCCGCTACCCAGGTGAGCAGCGAAAGGCTCGCCGACACCTGCCCGAAGCCGGTGAAGTGGTGCTCGACCAGGAAGGTGCTTTTGTAGCCGAGGGCTTCCGCCTCGATGTTGTAGTCGACGAACTGGCGGTAGCCCTGGCCGCTGTCGACGTCCGGCACCGCGTGGCGGGCGGTGGCGCTGCCGAAAAGACCGAATTGCATCGGGCGAGCTCCTGCGGGATCGAACCGTCGCTCCAATGTACCGGGGCCGGACGGCCTTTGAAATCGGGATTCGTTGACGGAATATCAGGCCTGCCGCAGGCGAGGGAGGGTCTTCATGGTGCAAGCGAGTGGGACACGGAACGCGCTGGTCACCGGTGCGTCCTACGGCATCGGCGCGGCGACCGCGATCGGACTCGCCGAGGACGGCTTCGACGTGGCGGTGACCGATCTTGCGGTCGACAGCCTCGCCGCGACCCTCGGCCGCATCGCCGCGGTCGGTCGCCGCGGCGTGCCGATCGCCCTCGACGTGCGCGCGCAGGACAGCGTGGAGCAGGCGTTCGCGGACGCGGTCGCGGCGCTCGGCCCGCTCGACGCCCTGGTCAACAACGCGGGTGTGCCCAACCTCGGCAAGCCGGTTGTCGACGTCACGCGGGCGGAATGGGACCACGTGCTCGCCGTGAACCTCACCGGCACGTTCTTCATGGCGCAGGCCATGGGCCGGCATCTGATCGGCGCCGGTCGTCCCGGCGTCATCGTCAGCCTGGCGTCGACCCACGGCCTCGTCGGCTTCGCCAACACGTCCGCCTACGGCATCGCCAAGGCCGGCATCAGCCACATGACGCGCATGCTGGCGATCGAATGGGCGCGGCACGGCATCAGGGTCAACGCGGTCGCGCCCGGCACGACCGAGACGCCCTCGCGCGCGCCGCGGCTCGCCGAGCCCGAGCACCGCGCGCGCATGCTCGGCCGCATTCCGGTCGGCCGCTTCGGCACCGCGGAGGAGATGGCCGCCGCGATCCGCTATCTCGTGAGCCCGCAGGCCTCCTACATCACCGGCCACACCCTGGTGCTCGACGGCGGCCTGACCGCGGGGTGATTTTCCCGGATAGCTCGATTGATCCGGGGTGGGGCAACGGCCTTTCGCAGAAAATGCGACCAAATAAAAGGTCTAGATTTCCTCGGGCTTCTTGATGTCGCCCGCATCCTCTTCCTCGTCGGCGTCGATGAGGATTGCGTCGTCGTGGCTCTCGCCGATGCCGATTTCTTGCTCGGCCGTCTCGGCCTCGCTCTTGGCCTGCTCGAACTCGGCCGGCGCCGGCACCGGACTTGCCGCCTCCTCGGCCGGCGCGGGCGCGCGTGCCGCGAACGGTTGCGGCCGCATGCGCGCGGCCGCCGCCGGAGCCTTGCGGGTGACCGGCGCCGGGACGACGAACACCGTGGTGCAGGTCGGACAGGCGATCGGGTTCTTGTTGAGGTCGTAGAACTTTGCGCCGCAATTGCCGCACAGGCGCTTGATGCCGAGCTCGGGTTTGGACAACTTCAAAATCCTTCGCAATGTAGGGACGGCACTAGCATATAAGCATCAAGTCGGCGATTTCGAGCCCTCCCGCGGGCTGCCTTATTGATGTTGCGCGCGGCTGCTGTGGTCCGCGCCGCTCCGGCGTCAGCGCGTGACCGCCGCAACCGCCACATCGTCGGGCGAGAAGGTGAGGCTGAGCGCCTTCCAGCTGTCGTAGCTGTCCGCCGGCAGGAAGCCGTACGGGCCGCAGGCGCTGAGCGCCTGTTTCGCGCTTGTGACCAGCGCCACGGCGTCGGGCGAGGCGCTCACCTCGACCAGTTCGGGCGGGCCGGCGAGGCTCCCGTCGATGCGCAGGGCGACGCGCAAGGCCGCCGTGAGCTTGCGCCCGCCGCCGACCGCGGGCGGGGTCCAGCATTCCTTCAGGCGCGTCTTGAATCGCGCGAGGTCGTCGTGCTCAAGTTTCCCGGTGCTCTCGAACGTCCGGTAGTCGCCGGCCTGGATGTCGCTTGCGGGCCGCGTCACCGGCCAGGGATAGAGCGAAGTGAAGACCGGAGCCGTGGCCGCGACCGCTGACGGCTGCATCTGCTGGCGTTGCGGCTGCGCCTGTTCTCTCGCCTGCTGCTGCGGCTGAGCTTGCGGCTGCGCCTGCTGTTGCGGCTGGGCCTGCTGCTGCGGCTGCGCCGGCGTCTGTTTCGCCGCCGCTGCTTCGTCCAGCTGGCCCTTCGCGATCTCTTCCGCCCGCACGATGTCGACGACGATCGCCTGGGGCGAGGCCGTCGCGAACAGCCGCGGACTGCCCAACAGGACGACTGCGAGCAGCAGCGCCACATGGGCAAGCACGGATGCGAGCAGTCCGGCGCTGTCGCGCAGGCGCGGCCGCCGCGCTTCCCCGCTGACCGACGCTTGCTGCAGATCCGGCATCGCCGCCCGTGTGATTTCCACCGCAACCCCCGGGGCGATTTGCCGGCGCAAATGCGACCAAATCAAGAACACCGAAGCCGTTTTGCCCGGGCGCTGGAAGATACGTCCGCCGTGTTGCCCATCCGCAACGCCCGGCGCGGGTTTCGGTCGACCCCGGGATGAACCTCGATCGGGCCGGGCGC
This sequence comes from Xanthobacteraceae bacterium, assembly GCA_035948495.1. Classification (GTDB taxonomy): domain Bacteria; phylum Pseudomonadota; class Alphaproteobacteria; order Rhizobiales; family Xanthobacteraceae; genus AP-16. The sequence continues at coordinate 5,797 of DASZJC010000343.1, forward strand.
GACCAACGATTGGAACCCAGTCCAGTCAAGGTGCCGCCATGACCGACACAACCACCGTCATGTCCGCTGTTGCTCCCGTTGCCGAGGGCGAATTCCGCATCGGGCGCGTCTTCAGCCAGACCGTCACCCTCCTGTCCCGCAATTTCCCGATCTATTTCGTGGTCGCCGCGCTCGCCGCCCTGCCCGCCGTCGTGCTCGAGCATAGTGGCGCGCAGAAAGGCGGGGCCGGCCAGCTGCTCGGCTTCGTCCTGATGGCGGTGCTGGGGCCGCTGAGCCAGGCGATCATGATGCACGCCGCGTCCCAGGACATGCGCGGTTACCCGGTCAGCCTCTCCGAGTCGGTCCGCTTCGGGCTCGGCCGCTGGCTGCCGCTCGTCGGCCTTTCCATCTGCTTGGGACTGGCGATCGGCATGGGATTTCTGCTGCTGATCGTGCCCGGCTTCATCCTGATGGCCATGTGGTACGTGGCGACGCCGGCGTGCATCGTCGAACGGCTGGGTGTCTCCGCCAGCTTCGCCCGCAGCAGTGCGCTCACCAAGGGGCACCGCTGGCAAGTGTTCGGAATGATGCTGCTGATCGCGATCCCCGAGGTCGTCATCGCCGCCGTGATCAAAGCGGCGCTCGGCCTGACCGGAAGCGCCGGCCTCGTCATGTCCGGTTCGCTGGTGTGGGCCGGGCTGGCGGGCGCGTTCGGCGCGATCTTCGTAGTCGCGATCTATCACGACCTGCGCGCCGCCAAGGAAGGTGTCGACGTCAGTCACCTTGCCGCCGTGTTCGACTGAGGTGA
>DASZJC010000344.1:0-5926 GCA_035948495.1 Xanthobacteraceae bacterium
GCCGGTGCCCTGATCGTCGACCGCGCCGCGCATCACCGTCACCCGGCAGGCATCGCATTGTCCCGAGCAGCAATCGTGCGGGACCACGACCCAACCGCCGAGGCCCGCGTCAACCAGGGTCTCGCCCACGTAGGCTTTGACCGACTGTCCGTTGATTACCAGGTTGCAGGTGTTACGCATGGGCGCTCGTTGTTTGCCGGCATGATTGTGCGGTCGAACTCAGGGCATCGGCCACCGTCATTCCTCGACCACGAGCCGCGCCGGGCGCGGATGGCGCGTATGGCGCGTCTGGGTGTGATCGAAGACCGCGACCCACATGTAGAGGTCGTAGCCGGGCAAGAACGGCTGGTCGTATTTGCTGCCGGTATCGAGCACGCGGCTCGCCACCATGGTCCAATGGCCGTCGGCCCAGTGCGCCGCGCATTTGACGTCGTAGCGGTCGCCTTCGTGCTTGCCGGTGATCAGGACCGCCGGAATGATCGTGTCGACGGGAATCTTCGCGTCTTCTTCCTTGGAGTAGGGGACGGTCTCGTCGAGAAACATCCACCACTTCGAGCCGTCGTCCACGCTGCCGCCGGGCTCCGGATTCCAGCTGCCCATCGCCTTGTTGATGGCGCGGTAGTCCTTCGGCAGCCGCAGGATTTCGACCGGACCGCCGTGGTATTCCGACGGCCGGTAGAGCTTGAAGTTATAGGTGTAGGGCGCATCGCCCGGGTCGCCCCAGTAGCCGCCCTGATAGCGATTGACCTGCGCGACTTCTTTCTCCGTGGGCTCGTGCGGCGGGCCGATGTACATGTCGTCGACTTCGCCCAACAGGCCGCCGCGCGAAGCCTTCCACTGCCACATGTCGACCATGGTGCCGTCGGTGTAGTGCAGGCCGCGGCCATTGCGCGAATGTTTGGCGTTGTCGCCAAGCGGCCTCGGCCCGAAATGCGCGACGCCGCCGGAGCCGAACGCCGCGGTCGGCGAGAAGATGATTGAGAACTTGTCCTCGTAGAACGTCGTCACGTCATCGATAAAAGTATTATCCGCGATGATGTGCCATCCGTCGGCGCGTTTGATCAAAGGCTCGCGCCGCACCGACCGCGTCGGATCCTCCCAACGGAAGGCAAAATAAGCCTTGTGGCCGTCGTGGACCGCGCGGATTTCAACAAGCGATTCTCCGGTGCCGCCCAGGTTGATGCCCTGCTGGGTGTGGATGCGCACCGGCGCGATATCGGCCCACACCGGGTCGTCGAGCAGGCGCGCGGGATCGGGCGCGGTCGTGACGTGCCGCATCACCAGCGTGTCGCGTGTCGCCCAGTCGACACCGGCGATCGCCCCGGTCACTGCGACCCCGACGACCGCCCCGATCAGCAGCGGGCGCGGCTGCACGGCGCGCGTGACGACGAGCCTGGCCGGACGAAAGACGCGGAAGATCTGCCACCACCCGCCGTAGAGGTAGTGCGCGACGACGTGGACGAAAATGTAGGTGAGCGAGATGAATGCCGCGGTCGAATGGAGGTAGACCCACCAATTGCCATAGCCGAGGTAGAGCACGATCCCGGTTACGGTCATGAAAACGACGAGGGCGTAGAGCGCCCAGTGCAGCACCACGTTGAGCGCGCCGTAGCGAAGCTTGTTGGCGGCGGGCAGCACGAACACGCGCAGTTTCTTGAACGCGACGCGGCGGGTCAGTCCGGAGCGGCGCATGTAAAGCAGGTAAGCCGAGCCGCAGAAGAAAAGGCTCAGTCCGGAGAAGAAATGCCAGGTCCAGATTTCGCCCTGCGGCAGGATGGGCGAGAGCCATTTCGAAACGACGGCGGTCGGGGAATCGGCGGCGATCCGGATGCCGGTGAGAAGGCTGACGATGAACGCAGTGGCGACGAGCCAGTGGAGGGTCAGGGTGCCTGCGTCGGTGCGCGGCGGCTCATTGCGCCTGTCGGCTGCGCCGGTCTGGTGGGGCACGGCGGAACGGCCAGCGCCGACGATCGACTGGTCGTCCCGCGCGTGAACGATATCGGCCATGCGGCGGCTCCCCCGATCTGCGTTGGATCCGGACGGCCCCGGCGCACGTCCTTACCAGGAGCTAAATGCGATCGGTGAAATTATAGTGAAAATCGCTTAAATTGTTACCCCCGATTGAAAGATATCGTTAACCAATTTGGCCGACCCGGCGGCCGCCCGCCGTAATTCTCACCCCACAGCCGATTCCACCGGCGCCTCGTCTATTATCGAGTGAATGGAATTACTTGCGGATCGGAGCCGTTCGGGGTCAATTGAGCGGCGAGCGGAGTTGCGGCGATAGCCTTTCCCTGGACGCAAATCCGGGGAGGCCGCGACGGTAATATGGTATTAGCGGGTGCAGCAATGCGTGTTCCCGACCCGCAAAAGGCCGAATTGAACCCTTTCGTGTCCTCCCGCGACTAATCCAACGAGTCGACCGTCGGCGGCGATGCAAGCCACATCGGACGAAGCGCTGATCGTACGGGTCGCAACTGGCGACAAGGTCGCCATGCAGGTTCTCTTCGCGCGCCATCACGTGCGCGTCTACCGGTTCGTCCTGCGCCTCGTCCGCGATCAAACGAAGGCGGAGGACCTGATAAGCGAGGTGTTCCTCGACGTCTGGCGCCAAGCCGGCAAGTTCGAAGCGAGGTCCGCGGTTTCGACCTGGCTCTTGGCGATCGCCCGTTACAAGGCGCTCTCGGCGCTCAGGCGCCGGCCGGACGAGGAACTGGACGAAGAAGCAGCCGCAGCCATCGAGGATCCGGGAGACGACCCGGAAGTGGCTCTGGAGAAGAAGGACAAGGGCGAGATCCTGCGCAAGTGCCTGACCGCGCTGTCGCCGGAACATCGAGAGATCATCGACCTTGTCTATTACCACGAGAAATCGGTCGAAGAGGTGGCTGAGATCGTCGGGATACCCGAGAACACCGTCAAGACGCGGATGTTCTACGCACGCAAACGGCTCTCGGAGCTGCTCAAGGCGGCAGGAGTCGATAGAGGTTGGCCATGATGACAAAGAACGAAAACGAGCGCCGGGACATCGAAGCCCTGCTGCCGTGGCATGCGGCCGGAACGCTCGCCCGCCGCGACGCACAACGCGTGGAAGCGGCTCTCGAGCAGGATCGCGATCTCGCCCGCCAGTTCGAGCTGGTGCGCGAAGAGCTCAGCGAGACCATCCACCTCAACGAGACGCTCGGCGCCCCGTCGGCCCGCGCGATGGAGCGGTTGCTCGCGGGGATCGAGGCCGAGGGCGCCAAGGGGCGCAAGCGGCGCTCCTTCGACCTGGCGGCTTTCATCGCCGAACGGCTCGCGCTGTTCTCGCCGCGTACCCTCGCCTGGTCGGCGACGGCGGCGGTCCTTGCCATCGTGCTGCAGGGCGGCCTCCTGGCCGGGCTGTACATCGGCGAGCCCGGCAGCGAGGCCCCGCCGACGTACAAGACCGCGTCGGCGCCCACGCGCAGCCTTGCCCCCATCACCGGGTCTTACGCGCTGATCGGCTTTGCCCCACAGGCCAGCGCGGCCGACGTCACCAAGTTCCTCGAGGCCCACAACGTGTCCGTGGTCGATGGACCGAAGCCCGGCGGGCTCTACAGGATCCGGGTTTCCCCGACCGCGCTGTCGAAGTACGAGTTGGCCCGGATCGTCAAGCAGATGCAGGACGACAGCAAGATCGTGCGCTTCGTCGCCGCGACCGAATAACAACGTGCTGCATCGACGCCGGCCCGATCCGTCGGGCCGGCGTACGCTTATCTGACGTTTTCTCGCTGCATGCCGGCGCCTTTTTGCGCGTGCTGTGTCATTTGAGTGACAGACGGCCGGCGGGGATCGTGTTACGCTTTATGGAGTACGTCATCGTCAGTCGTGGGCGTATGGTCCGGCCGGGGGCTCCGACGGATTATCCACAAGTTGTGTAGGCGACCGCGACCTCACGCGTTGTGGGTGAGGATCGAGCGCGCCACGATGACTCCTGCGAGGTCAGGCGGACTGGCGGCGGCGCGATCATGCACGATTCCACGACCATGCCCTGGCGGCCCGAGGTATTTGCGCGCAAGTGGCTTGCGTTGGCCGAGCGACGGCGCAACCACTTGACGGAACTTTATGAAAGCGGTGCCTGGAAGCGCTACTTCACCGAAGAGACGCTGCGCGCCCACATGCGCGAGGCGGTCCGCGAGGTCGAGCGCTGGAGCGCCATGGTCGACGCCATGGCTCCCGCGGCGCCGGAACGCCGCGAGGCTCCGGCCAGTAGTTCGCGCGCTGCCTGACCGCTGCCGCCGGCGCGGCGGCGCTCGTTGATCTGGCCCGGCGGGCCCTCGCCCCAACGCTGTCTCTTCCCCTGAAACGCGGAGGTTGGCCTGCCGCGCGACCTGTGGTGAAGTGGCGCGCCCCTGACCCCGGAACCTCGATGAGCAACATCAATCCCAGCCACTTCACCACGCGTCCCGAAATCGAAGGCACCTTCGGGGTCGTCGCCTCGACCCACTGGATCGCCACCGCCATCGGGATGGCCACGTTGGAAAAAGGCGGCAACGCCTTCGACGCCGGCATCGCCACCGCCTTTACCCTGCAGGTGGTCGAGCCGCACCTCAACGGTCCCGGCGGCGACGTGCCGGCAATCATCTACGACGCGCGGCGAAAGGCGGTGGAGGTGCTGTGCGGGCAAGGACCCGCACCGGCGGGCGCAACCATCGCCCGTTACCGCGGCTTGGGTCTCGACATCATCCCGGGCACCGGCATGCTGCCCGCCTGCGTGCCGGGCATGTTCGATGCCTGGATGCTGCTGCTGCGCGACTACGGCACCCTGCGGCTTGCCGACGTGCTCGCGCCGGCGATCGGCTACGCCCGCGAGGGTCATCCGCTGGTCGAGCGCGTGAACGCCACCATCGCCACCGTGGCGGGGCTGTTCCGCGAGTATTGGCCGACTTCCGCCGCGGTCTATCTCCCCGGCGGCAAGGTGCCTGAAACGGGGACGCTCTTCACCAATCGAGCCCTGGCGGAAACCTACGCGCGGGTGCTGCGCGAGGCGGAGAGCGCGGGCGCCGACCGCGAGCGCCAGATCGAGCGGGCGCGCCACGTGTGGTCGCAAGGTTTCGTCGCCGAGGCGATCGACCGGTTCTGCCGCACCCAGGACGTGATGGACGTGAGCGGCTCGCCCCACCGCGGCGTGTTGACCGGCGACGACATGGCACGCTGGCGGGCGCGCATCGAGCCGCCGCTCACCTTCGACTACGGGCGCTACATGGTGTGCAAGACCGGACCGTGGGGCCAGGGCCCGGTGATGTTGCAGCAGCTTGCCTTGCTCAAGGGGTTCGATCTCGACGGCCTCGCCCCGGCCGGGCCCGACTTCATCCACTTGCACGTCGAATGCGCCAAGCTCGCCTACGCGGACCGCGAGACGTTTTACGGCGATCCGGATTTCGTCGACGTGCCGATGGCGACCCTTTTGTCCGACGCCTACAACGCGCAGCGGCGCAAGCTGGTCGGGGATGCCGCGTCCCTCGACCTGCGGCCCGGCTCGGTCGAAGGGTTCGGCGCGGTCGTCAAGCTGCGGCGCGAGGAGGGGCAGCGAGCGGCCGTCGGCCGTTTCGGCGCCGGCGAGCCGACGGTCGGCCGGATGGGCGACATGGCCGGCGATACCGTGCACTTCGACGTCATCGACAAGGCCGGCAACATGATCTCGGCGACGCCGTCGGGCGGCTGGCTGCAGTCCTCGCCGGTCATTCCCGAGCTTGGCTTCGGCCTCGGCACGCGCGGGCAGATGTTCTGGCTCGAAGAGGGACACCCGGCCTCGCTCGCGCCCGGCAAGCGCCCGCGCACGACCTTGACGCCGACCATGGCGCTGCGCGACGGCGAGCCCTACCTCGCCTGGGGCTCGCCCGGCGGCGACCAGCAGGACCAGTGGACCGCGCAATTCTTCCTGCGCCATGTCCATGCCGGCAAGAAT
>DASZJC010000345.1:0-2717 GCA_035948495.1 Xanthobacteraceae bacterium
ACGAACAGGAAGATCGCTTCCGGGTTGGCGTCCTTGGCGCGCTGGAGATAGGGGGCGAAGTCCGGGATGTTCACCGGAAAGCGCACCGAGCCGACGATCTCGCCGCCCGCTTCCTTGAACGCGCGCTGGAACGATTCTTCGGCGTCGTGCCCCGGCCCATAGTCCGACACCATGGTGTAGGCCTTCTTGATGCCGCTCTTGTACGCCCACGCGGCGAACACCTCGGTGGTCTGTGGGATGGTGAGCGACGTGCGCACCATGTAGGGCGATTTGGTGGTGATGATCGCGGTCGCGGCGTTCATCACCACCATGAACTTCTTCGCCTCGTCCGAGACGGCGGCGGCCGACATGGCGTTGGGGGTGAGCAGGAACCCGGCGAGAATGTCGACGTTGTCGCGCACCACGAGTTCCTGGGCGAGGCGCTTGGCGACGTCCGGCGCGACGCCGCCGGTGTCGCGGCGGATGATCTCGATCTTGCGCCCGGCAATCGCGTCGCCGTGCTGCTGCACGTAGAGCTTGATGGCGTTGTCCATCTGGGTCGCCCCGTCGGCGAACTGGCCCGAATAGGGCAGGATCACGCCGATCTTGAGGGGCTGCTGGGCGTGCGCGGATGCGGCCGCGAGCACGGCTGCGGCAAGGCCGCAAAGGGCGAGGGTTGTTTTACGCATCGTCTCCTCCCGAAGTGACGCGGGAGCTTATACGCACGGGGGCGTGCGCGGCAATCTGAACGGGATGGGGATTTGCCGCAGGGCGATCGCCCGGAATCGGCAAAAACAATCAACCCGCCATGAACTCGTCGGCGGTGTAGATTGCCTGGAACGCAATGCCGCGCTTCTTGAAATTCTCCGCCGCGCCCTCCCGCCGGTCGACGACCGAGAGGACCAGCACCACGTGCGCGCCTTCCGCCACCGCGGCCTCGACCGCGGCGGAGGCCGAACCGCCGGTGGTCGTCACGTCTTCGACGATGACGACGTTCTTGTCCTTGAGGCTCTCGGCGGTGCCTTCGATGCGCCGCTGGGTGCCGTGGTCCTTCACCTGGGAGCGCACGAAGAAGCCGGGGATCGGCCGCCCGCGCTGATGGCTGAGCATGGCGAGCGCGCTGACCAAGGGCACCGCCCCGATCGCCAGGCCACCGACGTAGTCCACCTTGAGTCCCTCGATGCGGTCGAGCATCAGCTCGGCAATCCACGCGGCCCCGGCCGGATGGAACATGGTCGGCTTCATGTCGAAGTAATAATTGGTGCTGCGGCCGGAGACGAGCGTGATGCTGCCGCGCCGGAACGAGCGCGCGTTGATGAGCGCGAAGAGGTTTGTGCGGGTGTCCTCGGACGCGGCACGGCGCATCGGCTGCATGGTCGGCTCTTCCGGTCGATGGCGCGCTTATAGCGCCAGCATCCGGGCAAAACAACGAACCCAGGCGCCGGTGCGGCGCTTGTTCACAGCTGATTAGACGACGACGAACGGTCCCGGCCGCGAGCGGAGCCCGGCCGGCAGCATGTGGAAATAGTGGCGCGGCGGCTCGTAATGCTCCTGCGCGGTCGCCGGCTCGAGGAAGCGATCGCCGCAGAGGTCGGCGCGCACGAAGAACGCGTTCACCCCGGCAATCGAGCAGCCGACGATGCGGTAGTTCTTCTCGGCACCGAGCTTGACGAGCGCCTCCAGGCTCGCGCCCTGGAAATTCGAACCATCCCATTCGGCGTCGGGGCGATATGGCACGACGAGCGACATGGGAGGGCGCAGCGTCGCGTTGTACTCGATGGCGACGAGGCGCGGATTGACCACGTCGATGGCCTTCCAGATCCAGTAGTCGTTGTAGTCGATGTCGATGCTCAGGAAGTCGATCTCGCGGCCCAGGCCGGACTGCGCGATGAGCGCATTGATATTTTCCGCAGTGACACGGCTCTCGGTAACCTGAAGCCTCCCATCCTTCATGAAGGGCGCGAAATTGCTGCGGAGCGCGGCCACGCTCGCCGAGTTCGCCTCGATCCACAGGCCGCGCCAGCCTTCGACCAGCAACTTCGCGGTGTTGCATTCGACGCCGGTTTCGACCCCGAACTCGACGAAGGTGTGGCTCGTCGTCCCGATGCGGCGGAAGATCTCGGCGATGATGCCGTCCTCGTCGTTCTGGGAATAGACCTTGTAGCCGTGGCGCACGAGCCGCTTGGGATCGACGTTGCGGGGCTTGGCCATCTCCTCGTCCCAGGCGCGCTGCACGCGCAGTTGCGCGAGATGGCGCGAGCGCTCGGCCTGCTTCTCGAGCAGTTCGAGGATCTCCTCCATATCACTCGGCGTGTCGGCCATGGCTTCAGGCGATCCGGTAGCGCGCGACGGCGTCCGGACTCCAGACGAGGCCGTTGCCGGGACGATCGGCAACACGCGCATGGCCGTCGACGATCTTCAAGGGCTCGGCCAGAATCGGGGCGGCCCAGTCCATGTATTCGAGCCAATGGGCGGTCGGCGTCGCGGCGAGCAGGTGGGCGCTGACCTCGGGAAACAGATGCGATGACATTTCGATGCCGCGCGCAGCGGCGAGCGCCGCCGCCCGCATGACGCCGGTCACGCCGCCGATGCGGTCGAGATCGGGCATGACGTAATCGGCGGCGCCGGCGTCGAGCGCCGCCTGCATCGCGGCGATCAGGTTGAAGTTCTCGCCGATCTGCACCGGCGACGTCAGGTCGCGCACCAGCCGGGCGTTGCCGGCGTAGTCGTCGTGGCGG
>DASZJC010000346.1:0-2005 GCA_035948495.1 Xanthobacteraceae bacterium
CGGCCTTCGCCGCGGTGGCGCGGGAGGACTTCCTCGGACCCGGCCCCTGGCACATCGTGCGCTGGGGCGGCGGTTATCGTGCGACGCCGGATGCCGACCCGATTTACCTGTACACCGACGACGTGATCGGCATCCTGCCGAAGCGTAACCTGAACAACGGCCAGCCCTCGCTTCATGCGGCGCTGATTGCCGCCGCCGCGCCCCAGCCAGGGGAGCATGTCCTGCATATCGGCGTCGGCGTCGGCTATTACACGGCAATTCTCGCCGAGCTGGTCGGCGCCACGGGGAGGGTGACGGCGATCGAATACGATGCCGAGCTCGCCGCCCGCGCGACGGCGAATTTGGCGCCGACGCCGCATGTCCGCGTGGTGCACGGCGACGGCACGCGAATCGCGTTCGAACCGGCCGACGTCATCTATGTCAATGCCGGCGCGACGCGGCCCGCGGATGCATGGCTCGACCGCCTGAAGGAAGGGGGAAGGCTGATCCTGCCGTTGACGGCGGACGGTTTTCCGAACCGCGATGTGCGGCGGGGAGCCGTGTTCCGGATCGAGCGGCACGGCCCGGAATTTTTGGCGCGCCGGATCTCTGGGGTCGCGATCTTTCCCTGTGAGGGCGGCCGTGATGAGGCCGGCGAGCGGGCGCTGGGCGCCGCTTTCGACAAGGGCGGCGCCGAGCGCGTGACCCGGTTATACCTGCACGACGATTTGCCGGAAGACCAATGCTGGCTGCGCGCGCCGGGCTGGTGCCTGGCTTACCGCTGATGCACCCGGCATTTTACATCCGGCGGCCTGAGCGCCTTGTTTCGGCAGAAACGCGAAAAGCGCGCCGGCGAAGGTTAGACTGCGACGAATGCGTGCGGCACCTCGGGGATCGAGATCGGATGCGGTGTCGCCGTCACCGCCGGTCGAGGCTCTCGAGATCGGCCTTGAACTTCGATCCTGCGAAAACTCAGGTTCGCAGGTGACTCCCCGCTGGAGGAAGACGGATTCGAACCCTCGGTCCCGCTTGTCTCGCGCGGCGCGATCCGCAGGGAGTTCCCAAAGCGTGGGGCGCGACTGGCGGCGTCCTGGGGCGTCGAGCTACGTCGTCGCAGCTCCATCTGGGAGTTTGATCCAACCAGCAGGGATCAAACACGCGGCATCCTCCTCAGACATCTCGACGATGCCATCCAAGCCGACGGTGATATGCCGGTTTGAGGAGGTCTGCACGGCTCCGATGCCGGCAGGCGCCTTGACGCGGACGTAGCACTCTTCCACCGGCTCCGGGTGCTTCAATTTTTCGGCCCTTCTCCGGGCGGCCTCGTATATTCCCCAGCTCTCCATTTGGGGATTGAGCCTTTCCAAGGCTCCGCTGCAGGCGTCGACCTCGTCGTCATGGGCGAGATCGGGGAAGCCTTCGAGAACGCGAAACAGCTCCTCGTTCCACGCGCCGCGCCGGATCTTCACATTGCCGGCACGGCACTGCGAGCTGAACGGCCCGAAGCGCGTCAGCTTGTCGCCACTCTCCGGGGCCGGCGTCACGGTGAAGCCGTCGAGCGCGCGCACGAGATGCAGCGCCTGGCTCTTGCCGGCCTGCCCCGGATCCTGGCCAAACCCGATACGAACCCGTTTGCCGTCCTGTTGGGCGGTATTGAGCAGCAACCGCTCGACGTCGCCCGGATTGGCCCGCGCGCGTACCAGATCGAGCAGGTAGTAGCCGCCCGACCTGTCGCGGCCGAGCTTGATCCCGACCGTCCAATCGGGATTGTTGCGCTCGGTTTTTTCGGTGGCGGCGAGATCCCAATAGCGCACCAGATCGAGGTCGGCCGGCACCACGTCGACGATGGCGCACCACTCGCGCTGGAAATAGAGCCCGGCGGCCGGGCGGATCTTCCAATTGCCGCCGAGCAGCCGCTCGCGCTCGAGCGTCGGCAATGACAGCAGCCACGCGTAGTACTCGGGGTTGGCCCGCAGCAGGATTGGGTTAAACACGGTCGCGGGGATAAAAGTGACGCTGATCGGCC
>DASZJC010000347.1:0-12370 GCA_035948495.1 Xanthobacteraceae bacterium
GGCGTAGCTGCCGGTGATCTGCTTCGCCCAGCCGACCATCGACGGGCCGAAGAAGCCGCCCAGGTTCCCGACCGAATTGATCCAGGCGATGCTGGCGGCGGCGGCCGAGCCGGTGAGGAACATCGACGGCATGCTCCAGAACGGTCCCTTGGTGCCATACAGCCCGATGGCGGCGATCGACATGCCGACGACCGCCCAATAGGAGTTGACGAACAGGCCGCAGATGACGAGCCCGACGCAGCTGAGCGCGCAGGTGACGAACAGGGTCCAGCGCCGTTCCCCGATCCGGTCGGAAAGCCAGCCGACGAACACCATCGCGGCCGCCCCGCACAGGTATGGGATCATGGTCACCCAACCCACCTGCATGTTGGTGAAGCCGAGCGATTTGACGATCTGCGGCAGGAAGATGAGCATTCCCAGGCTCGCGGTCACGATGCCGAGGTAGTTGAGCGTCAGCAGCAGAACCCTGGGATCCCAGAACGAGCGCAACACCGACACCACGCCGTGCGCCTCGATCTGGCGGTTCTCGTGCTCGATGGTGGAGGAAAGCCAGGTGCGCTCCTCGGCCGCGAGCCAGTGCGCCGCGGCCGGACGGTCGGTGAGGTAGAACAGCACGGCGACGCCGAGCACGACGGTCGGCACCGCCTCGACGAGATACAGCCACTTCCAGCCGGCGAGGCCGAAAAGGCCGTTAAGCTCCAGGAGCCCGGTCGAGATCGGCGCGCCGAGCGCCACGGCGACCGGCAGCGCCAAGGTGAAGCCGGCGATGATGCGGGCGCGATGGCGGTCGGGAAACCAGTAGGTGAAGAACAGCACCATGCCGGGATAAAGGCCGGCCTCGGCGAGGCCGAGCAGGAAGCGCACGCTCATGAAGCTCCACGGGCCGGTGCAGAAGGCGGTGGCGCCGGAGAGGATTCCCCAGGTGACCATGATGCGCGCGATCCATATGCGCGCGCCGACCTTCTCCAGGATCAGGTTGCTCGGCACCTCGAACAGGAAATAGCCCCAGAAGAACGCACCCGCCGCCATGCCGAAGATCGCGGGGTCGAGGCCGAGGTCCTTGTTCATGGTGAGCGCGGCGAAGCCCACGTTGATGCGGTCGAGGTAGCACAGGAAATAACACGCAAACACGAACGGCAGCAGGCGCAAGTAGACCTTGCGCATGGTCCGTTGCTCGATCGCCGCATCCATTGAGATCGTCGCGTCCATTGGTTTCGCTCCCTGGGCGCATGTTCCGGCAAAGGCCTGCCCCGGACTTGATCCGGGGTGGGTACCGGTTCGCCGATAAGAACATGCGCCGTTGAATACTTCTGGAGCATGGCCCAATTCCGAAGGAACGGGACAGGCTCCAGGTGCCGGCAGGTTCGCCGGGCTGTTCCGGCACCATAGCGTGACTCTGCGCCAGAACGTAGGGCGCAGTAGGTAGCGTATTGCGCCACCACCGGCTCGCGTCCAGCGGATTACGGCTTTGGCCAATCCGCCCCTGCGCGCTATCCTGGGACCAAGGACCGGCGCGAACGCAGCGTCGCGAACGCCGCCGATCGCATGGGGGAGGACACCATGACCGACGAGACCATTCCGCGCCGCAATTTTCTGCTCGGCGCCGGCACCGCGGTTGCGGCCGGTCTCGCGCCGCTCGCCCCGTCGGGCGAGGCAAAGGCTGCGGACCAGCCGGCGCCGGCCGCGGCCGCGCCGGCCGAGCCGGAGCCGCTGCTCACGCTCACGGCTACCGAGGCGGCATTCCTGTCCGCCGTCGCCGACGCCATGATTCCGGCCGACGAGCTGTCGCCGTCGGGCACCGAGTGCGGCGTCGTCACCTACATCGACCGCCAGCTCGCCGGCGCCTACGGGGCGGGCGCGAAAATGTACCGCAACGGTCCGTTCCGGCGCGGCAAGCCGGAGCAGGGCTATCAGCTGGCGCTCACCCCGCGCGAATATTTCGCGACCGGCATCGCGGCGGTGAACGCATGGACGCGCACGACCCACGGCAAGGAGTTCGATCGGCTCGCCGCCCCCGAACGCGCCGCCGCGCTTTCGGCGATGGAGCACGGCACGGCGGAGTTCGAGAATTTTTCCGCGCACGCGTTCTTCACCCGCCTGCACGCCATCGTCATGGAGGGGTTCTTCGCCGACCCAATGTACGGCGGCAACCGCAACAAGGCGTCGTGGACCATGCTCGGGTTCCCGGGCCTGCCGGCGACCTACGCCGACAAGGTCGACGCCTACTTCAACAAACGCTACGTCGCTCCGCCCAAATCGATCGCGGATTTTTCGTGAGGAGGCGGACATGGCCACGCGCTTGAAGGAAGTCGATGCGGTCATGGTCGGGATGGGATGGACCGGCGCGATCGCCGCGCGCGAACTCACCAAGGCCGGGCTCAACGTGGTCGGGCTCGAGCGCGGCGCCGACCGCGTTCCCGCCGCGGACTTCGGGCTCACCACCTTGCGCGACGAATTGCGCTACGTGGAGCGGCTCGAGCTGATGCAGGACAATTCGCTCGACACCATCACCTTCCGCAACGTCGGCGACGAGCAGGCGCTGCCGATCCGCCGCTTCGGCGCCTTCCTGCCGGGCGAGGGCGTGGGCGGCACCGGCATCCACTGGGGCGCGATGCATTGGCGCAACCTGCCGACCGACTTCCGCATCCGCAGCGCCCTCGGCGAGCGCTACGGCGCGAACGCGATCGCCGACGACATGACCATCCAGGATTGGCCGGTGAGCTACGACGAGCTCGAACCGTTCTACGACCGGTTCGACAAGCTGTGCGGCGTGTCGGGCCAGGCCGGCAATCTCAGGGGCGAGGCGGTGTCGGGCGGCAATCCGTTCGAGGGACCGCGCAGCAATCACTATCCCAACAAGCCGATCAAGGCGGGGCTCGGCCCGGCCATGTTCGGCGAGGCGGCGCGCAGCCTCGGCTATCATCCGTTTCCCGCGCCGGTCGCCACTTCGAGCGCGCCCTATACCAACCCGGAAGGCATGACGCTCGGACGCTGCGAGTATTGCGGGCACTGCAACCGCACCGCCTGCGAGTCGAACGCCAAGGCGTCGCCCAACATCACGCTGATGCCGGCGTTGCGCGCCGACGCGCGATTCGCGCTGCGCACCCGCGCCTTCGTGAGCCGCCTGATCTACGACAAGGCGGCGCGGAAAGTGACCGGCGTCGTCTACACCGACATGCGCAACGGCGAGGAATACGAGCAGCCGGCCGGGCTGGTCGTGCTGTCCGCGTTCACTTTCGGCAATACCCAACAACTGCTGCTCGCCGGGATCGGCGAACCCTACGATCCGGCGACCGGCAACGGCGTCGTCGGCAAGAACTACTGCTACCAGTTCGAGGCGGGGGGCGCGGCCTTCTTCGCGGACAAGGAGATGAATCCCTTCATCGGGGCGCCGGGCATGGGCGTCGTCATCGACGACTTCAACGGCGAGAATTTCGATCACGCCGGGCTCGGCTTCTGCGGCGGCGGCTACATCGTCTGCTCGAACGGCGGCGCGCCGCCGATCAGCGGCCGCGCCGTGCCGCACGGCACGCCGAGCTGGGGGTCGGAATGGAAGCGCGCGACGGCGCAATGGTATCGCCGCTTCACCCGCTTCAGCACGCAAGGCTCGGTCTACGCCCACCGGGCGAACTTCATGGATCTCGATCCGACTTACAAGGACGCGCTCGGCCGGCCGCTGCTCCGGCTCACCTACAACGGCACCGACAACGATCACCGGATGTCGCGTTATCTGGTGGCGAAGCTCGAGGAGATCGTCAAGGCGATGCAGCCGAGCCACTACGAGATGCATCACCGGCCGAAGAACTTCAGCGTCGTTCCTTATCAGTCGACCCACAACACCGGCGGCACGATGATGGGGCAGGACCCGAAGTCGAGCGCGGTCAATCGCTACCTGCAGGCATGGGACGCGCACAACCTGTTCGTCATGGGCGCCTCGGTGTTTCCGCAGCAGCACGGATATGATCCGACCGGCACGGTCGGCGCGCTCGCCTACTGGTCGGCGCACGCGATCACCACCCGATATATCAACAGTCCCGGGCCGCTCGTGCCCGCGTGATCGAACGGCAGTGCGTCACCTGTCTCTTGCCATCGCCCTCTCCGGCTGCGCGGCACTTGCGGCGCTCCCGGCCGCGGCGGCCGACGTCGAGCACGGCCGGCAGCTCTTCCTCGCCTGCGCCGCCTGCCACACCGACCGGCCGGACGCGCTCGGCCCCAACCTCAGGGGCGTGGTCGGCCGCAAGGCCGGCGGGCGCGAGGATTTCCGCTACTCGAACCCGATGAAGCGCGCCGGCTTCGTGTGGGACGCGGCGAACCTGCGCGAATACCTCGCCGATCCGCAGGCCAAGGTGAAAGGCAACCGCATGCCGTTCGGCGGGTTGCGCGACACCAAGGACGTCGAGGACGTGGTGGCCTATCTCGCGACGCTGAAGTGAGTCGGCTGTCGGATTCAGAGGTAACATCCGACCTCTGGCCTCAGACTGCGATTTAACCGCACGTTAAGACGCGATGCCCAATTCTTAAGCGCTTTGGCAAAGCCAAACCGTCACGCGGCGCCTCTTTGGCACCGAGCGGCGTCGTAAGAAAACAGGGGGAATGTCCGTGGCAAAGCTTGTCGTCCGATTCCTCAAGGATGAGACCGCCGCGACCGCGATCGAATACGGCTTGATCGCCGCCGGGATATCGCTGCTCATCATCGCCTCGGTCGGTCGCATCGGCACCAAGCTCAATTCGACCTTCGCCAACATCAACACGCAGCTACGCTGATTGCGCGCGCGGCGCCGCAAGGCCGCGACCGCCTTGACGACGTTATGGCCGGAACAAGCCCGGCCATAACCGGCGTGCTGTGCGAAAATCGGCCGTGCGGATCAGGTGCGCGGCTGCGGCACGATGCGGATGTAGGGCCGCGGCGCCTTCCAGCCTTGCGGATAGGTTTTCTTGGCTTCCTCCTCCGTCACCGAGCCGGCGATGATCACGTCCTCGCCCTGCTTCCAGTTGACCGGCGTCGCCACCTTGTGCTTCGCGGTCAACTGCAGGGAGTCGATCACGCGCAGCACCTCGTCGAAGTTGCGGCCGGTCGTCATCGGATAAACGATGATGAGCTTGACCTTCTTGTCGGGGCCGATGACGAAGACGTTGCGGACCGTCTGGTTGTCCGCGGGCGTGCGCTTCGAGGCGTCGCCGGAGGCGGCGGCCGGCAGCATGCCGTAGAGCTTGGAAATCGACAGATCCGTGTCGCCGATCATCGGATAGTTCGGGGCGAAGCCCTGGGTCTCCTTTATGTCGTTTGCCCATTTGGCGTGGTTGTCGACCGGATCGACGCTCAAGCCGATGATCTTGACGTTGCGCTTGTCGAACTCCGGCTTGAGCTTGGCCATGTAGCCGAGTTCGGTGGTGCAAACCGGGGTGAAGTCCTTGGGATGGGAGAACAGGACGGCCCAGGAATCGCCGATCCAGTCGTGAAAACGGATGCGGCCCTGGGTGGTGTCCGCGGTGAAATCCGGGGCGACGTCGCCGATCTGGAGAGCCATCACATTCCTCCTTGAAAATTCAATCTCGGGCGGCCGGACGGCGGCCGCGGTTCGGGCGCGCGGTTTTTGCCGCAAGGGCGGAAAGCCGTGGCCAGCCGATCGCCGTCGGCGGTCGGGCAGCCTTAATCTAGGCAGCAGGCGCAGGCATCGCCAGAGAATTTTCCGGCAACCTGGGCGCGCGTTGCGGCAGGAAATCCCACCAGATCAGGTATCCGAAGCAAAATCGACGCCCCGGATCAGTGAAACGTGACGCCCATGTGGTTCTCGTCCTTCCACGCCACATGGCAGGCCCGCGCGGCCTTCTCGGGCTCGATCACGAGGTCAAAATCGTCCGGAATCCCGAGCGTGCTGGGAACCTGCAGGCGCGCGCCCGCGGCCGACAGGTTGCGGACCGTGCAGTCGACCACGCAGAAGCGGTGATTGAAGACGATCTTTCCGGCCTTCAGCGTGCGATGGCGCGAGTGGGCCCTGCGTTCCACCATGGCATGCCTCCTGAGCATCGCCGCCGCTCATCCTCGGGTGCAATCGTTGCCAAAAGCTTGCGTGCGAAGGCGCGCCGAACAGCGCTCGAGCGCGCCGTCGTCCCCCTGCTGCCGGATTCGCCCGCGCTTCGTTAACTGCAGCGTTAACTGCAGAGGTCTCGGGTAACGCTTCGTTAGCAAATTGGCCATAAAAGCGCATGCTCGGAGCAGATGCGCCATGCTCGTGGCTTTCATGCAAAGGATCGCCCGGACCCTGCGCCCCAGCTTCCAATAAAGTCATCAAAAACGTTGGCGATAACCGGAGGCCCGCAGTGAGCCGTGGAACCAAGACAAGTGCCGTTCGGTTGGGTGTGCGCCTCGCGCGGCTACGCGACCTGATCGCCGGCTTCCGCCGAAATACTCGCGGCAACGTGGCGATCATCACCGGCGTTGCGGCGATCCCGTTGCTGGCCGCGGTCGGCTGCGTGGTCGACTACAGCATGGCGACGTCGGCCAAGGCGAAGCTGCAGGCGAGCGCCGACGCGGCGACGCTTGCCGCCGTGTCGGTCAACTCGACGATCGTCGCCAACGCGAAAGCGATGAACCCCAGCAACGGCGCGGTTTCGAACGGCACCGCCTACCTGCAAAATATCTTCACTTCCAACGCGCCCACCTCTCCGGCGCCCACCATCCAGAGTTCCTCGGTCACCAAAAACGGCCATACGGTGACGGCCACGATGTCTTACACGGCCCAGGTTCCGACCGCCTTCCTGGGCGTCCTCGGCTTCAAGAACATAACTGTCACCGGCTCGTCGACCGCGAGCTACACGTGGGCGATCTACATCTCCTTCTACATGCTGCTCGACGTGTCCGGCTCGATGAGCTTCCCGTCGACGCTCGCCGAACAAGCCCGGCTCCAGGCGGTCAATCCCGACAACATGAATCCGCCATCGGGCGGCAACGGCTATCCCGGCGGCTGCACCTTCGCCTGCCACTTCCAAGCCGCAAACGCGTGCCCGCAAAAAGGAACAGGAGCTGTGCCTTACTATGGAACAGGATCTGGGCCCTACCAAGGAAAGTACCCCACCGTAGGCATGGTAACGAATCAATTCCCGGGCGGATACCCGGGCGGAATTTGTCAGGGGTTCATCATTTCGCGCCAAGGGACCACGCCCGTCTCTTTTCCCGGGGGCGGCAACAACGACACCAACGGCAACAACGTGAATTGGGCCAATACCCCGGTCACCTCGTGTCCCACCGACGGAACCACGTCCTGCATCCAGTTGCGTGCCGACGCGGTCGGCTATGCGGTCAACCAGCTGCTGTCGACCGCCTACGCCACCGAAACGGCCAATAACAAGACCGATCAGTTCAAAGTGGGTCTCTATCCATT
Source organism: Xanthobacteraceae bacterium (assembly GCA_035948495.1). Lineage (GTDB taxonomy): Bacteria > Pseudomonadota > Alphaproteobacteria > Rhizobiales > Xanthobacteraceae > AP-16. The sequence continues at coordinate 7,383 of DASZJC010000347.1, forward strand.
CATCGTCGACCTTTATAACGGGGGAGCCTCTGATGGATCCGGCTACGCCAACCTGACCAAGACCATCAACGCATCGGCCTCGACCCCGGGCACGATCAACTATGCGGCCGCAAACCTGGCGACCCTGCTGGACACCGGCAACAACGCGGCGCTGCACTCCGGCGGGACCGATATCAACGGTGCGCTCACGACCATAAACAGCGTGATTACGTCGGTCGGAGGCGGGACCGGCAACACAGATTACTTGCCTTACGTGTTCCTCGTCACCGACGGGTCGCAGGACAATCAGACACAATGGGGCGGGAGCTGGTCGGGAAGCAATCACGCGACCACGATCGATCCGTCGAAGTGCGCCACCCTCCAGAACCGCGGGATAACCGTTGCGGTCCTGTATATTCCTTATCAACCGATCCAAAATCCCACTAGCTTCGCCGGCGGCGAGGATTACGCGGTCAACGCCATCCTTCCGCCCCAGATGGGCCCGCCCAACAACATTCCGGGCCAGCTTCAGGCGTGCGCCTCGCCCAACTTCTATTTTACCGCCAACACGCCGGCCGACATCAACAGCGCGCTGATCACGATGTTCGAGCAGGCGGTAAATTCGGCTCGCGTCACGAACTGAAAGTGAGGTCGGGCCTGCCGGGCCGCCTCGTAGAGGGCCGGGGCGCAAAGCGGGATTACTTATCTTCGAATGTCATCCCGCTTTGGGTTATCGGCGCACCAGCTCCAATTACCAATGCCCTCAAGTAATGACCCACCGGTCGTCATCGTCCGCGCAAGCGGACGATCCAGTAACCACCGGCCTTTCAAATAATACTACGACCGGTGTTTACTGGATGCGCCGCTTTCGCGGGGCATGACGAGTCAGAGTCGAGGGCCATTGGCACCCGGACGGATCAGAGACGCCACGAACGGTGCAGCTCAGGGATAATAGCAGCCGGAATTGCGCTGGACGCAAAGCGAGTTACGCGGCGCCACATAGAGGCTGTCGGAGAGGGTGATCGGGCCGGTTATAAATGCACCAAACATCGGTGTGTAAGTGTATTGCACCTGTGCGAGCAGCAAATAACAACCGTTCCCGTTCACGTTTCCGGTCGTGTAGTAGTCCGTGGGGGGCCCCAATGGGCACGCGTTATTCGGAGCCGAGGTGCTGGCAAGGTGTCCCGGGACTGTAAGACCAGTGTAGCCTTTCGCATAGGCGGTCATGTTGGACCCATAACTCCACGCTACGACCGGCCCGCCGGTGGTGATTTCCACCTGCGAAATCCTGAGGCCCGTCGGCCCGCTGGGATAGGGCGCGAGCACCGCCGCGGCCGCGCCCGAGACCAGCTGCAGGTCGGAATCCTGAACCGACGGGTATTGATTCGCCATTGCGTCGAGTGCGTAGGCAGCGGCACGCACTTTCATGTAAATGGCGACGGCTCGTCCCGCATCGATCGACGCGAGCAGCAGAACCAGGAGCATGGGAAAGACGAGGGCGAACTCGACCGCGGCGACGCCGCGGGTCGATGCCAGAAAGCCCCGACGGATGCCGACCGGACGTGGCATATCAACTGGGCTCCACCCGGATGGCGGTGACGCCCATGATCTGCATCTTACCGTTGCAGACATTCGAGAGAGCGAAGCCCAGCGGCCCGGGGACGATCGTGAGCGGATAGATCAGCTGTACCACCACGACCTGGCCCGGCGAGCCGGCCGTGTAATTCCAGCTGGTGACGGCGTTGCAGTTGCTGTCGTACAACGACGGCATCGAGGTGTTGGCGCTTTGGTAATCCTGGTAGCTCTGCACGTTGACAATCACCGACCCACAGCTCAACAGCGGCTTGATGATGTTGCAGATGCCGCTGGTGGACGACAGCTGGCCGTTGCCGTTGACCGTATTGTTCTGCGTCGGGCCCTGGTTGGTCATGAACAGGCGGCCCGCTTCCACCGCCGCGGTCTGCAGGGTCTGCTGCGCGAACAAAAAATACGAGATTTCGAGGATCGCGATCAGCGTCGCCAGCAGCGCCGGCGCGACCAACGCGAATTCGACTGCCGTGGCGCCGTCGTGCGCGCGACCGAAGCGGCAAACACTCCTCCCGCGGCGTTGCAAATAGGCGATGAGTTTCCCGGACATGCCTGGCCCCGATGCACTGCCGATTTGCCGACCGCCGCTGGGATGACGCTTGATGCTTCGCGCGCGTCGATGCCCGCGCGCTCATCCAGGGTGCCGGCGTGCTTTTTCCCGAGAAGATGCTTGCGAAATGTAAATTATCTGTTTTTCTTTATGGCAGGATTTCACCGCATCTCGGGTTTGCGCAGCTTAATCGCTCGTTTACCTTGACCGCGCATCAAACTGCGAGCGGCGCCAGCGCCTCGATGTCGGTGACGACGTCGAGGATGACCGGCCGATCCGCCGCGCACGCCTGCTGCAATGCGCCCGCCAGTTCGTCCGGCCGTTCGACGCGGATGCCGATCGCGCCCATGTCCTGCGCCACGCGCGCGAAGTTCACCTTGGTGAAGGTCCACATCTCGCGCGCCTGCGCGGTCTGCTCGCCGCCGTAGACGCGGTCGAAGCCGCGCTTCGACTGGTTGCCGCTCGAGTTGTTGTTGACGACCGTCACCGTGTTGATGCGCCAGCGCACCGCGGTCTCGATCTCGCCGATGTGGTACCAGAACCCGGCGTCGCCGGTGAACACGACGACCGGGCGCTGCGGGGCGGCGCATTTGGCGCCGAGCCCGGCCGGAAACGCCCAGCCCAGATGCCCGGCGCTGCGGATGTAATTCTGCGCCGAACTGGTGAGATCGAACATGCCGCCCATCCACATGCCGGCGTGCCCGGTGTCGACGACGACGATGGCATTCGCCGGCACGTGCCGGGTGAGTTCGCTGCACAACCGCTCCGGGCGGATCGGCACCGCGTCGGAAGCGAGCGCCGGCCGGTATTTCGTCTGCCATTCGCCGCAGATCGCGCGCGCCGTTTCGACCCACGGCTTCCGCAGTTCCGCGGTGCCCGCGTTGGTGTGCTGGCGCATGCAGGCGAGGGTCTTTTGCGCGTCGCCGAGCACCGCCGCCTTGAGCGGGTAGTTGCGCCCGAGCGCCTCCGGATCGATGTCGATCTGCACCGCCGGCACGCCGATCCTGGGGACCTTCCAGAAATGCGTGGTCATGCCGCCGGTCTCGCTGCCGACGAAGCAGACGAGATCCGCCTGGGCGACGACGCGGTTGGCGCTCTCGCGCGAATAGGAGCCGACGACGCCGACCGAGAGCGGATGGTTGCCGGCAATGACGTCCTTGCCGTTGAGCGAGGTCGCGACCGGGACCGCGAGCGCCTCGGCGAGCGCCACGAGTTCGCCCCCGGCGCCGGACGCGCGGGTGCCGCCGCCGGCGACGATCACCGGCCGCTCCGCCTGCTCGATCAGGCGCAGCGCCGCGAGCGCGGCGTCGAGGTCGGGTTCGGGCCGGAACGGCGGGACGCGGGCGAACAGCGGCTCGCACAGCGGCTCCATCTCGGCTTCCTCGGCGTCGACCTGACCCTCGTTGCCGCGGAACTGCAGATGCACCGGCCCGGGCGAGCCGGAGACGGCGACGCGAAACGCCTGGCGCACCATGTCGGGAAACCGCTCGACCGCGTCGACCGTGGCGTTGAACTTGGTCACCGCCTCGAACGCCGGAACGTCGTCGACCTCCTGATAGACCTTGCGGAACTTGGTCTGCGGCTCGCGCCCGCCGGTGAACGCAATCACCGGCGAATGGGCGAGATAGGCGTCGCGCAGGCCGGCCGCGAGATTGAGCGCCCCGATCACCTGCGCCATGCACACGCCCGGCCGACCGCTCGCGCGGGCGTAGCCGTCGGCCATATAGGCGGCGGATTTTTCCCCGTGGGTGTGGATGCGCTTGATGCCGGTGCGGCGCTCCATCTCGACGAAGGTGCGGCGCAGCACCGCCGGAACCATGAACACGTGCGACACACCGTAGCCTTGCAGCATGTCGGCGAGGACTTGGGCGCCGGTCATTTTGGCCATTGGGGAGAATCCTGATTTGGGGGAGAGCGCGAATAGCGAATAGCGAATAGCGAGTAGCGAATAGTAAGTGAACAAGTGCGGCGTATTTTCTATTCGCTATTCGCCATTCGCTATTCGCCTCTTATCTTCTATTCGCTATTCACTATTCGCTATTCGCTCATCTCATTTGATCGCCAACGGATTGGTCGGCGACCCGACCGCTCCGGTGATCGGGATCGCCGGGGCGACGAACATGAACTCGTAGACCTTGTCGGCGGCGCAGTCCTTCGCCAAATCGCCGAGATAGAAAATCTCGCCCATGGTCAGCCCCATGATCGGGATGACGATCCAGTGCCACGGCTGGTTGATGCCGGCCTCGCTTTCGTTGGGCCGCACCTCGCAGCCCCAGGTGTCGCTGGCGATCGCGGCGATCCGGTTGCTATGGATCCAGTCGATCGTCTCGAACGCGAAGCCGGGCGCGTCGCCGCCCGGATAGCCGTCCCAGCTGCCGGCGGCGAGCTTGGTCTCCATCTGCCCGGTGCGCACGATGACGTAGTCGCCGCGCCCGACCTTGACGCCGTGCGCCGCCGCGGTCCGGTCGAGATCGGCGCCGGTGATGGCGTAGCCGTCGTCGAGCGCGTCCTTGCCCATGACCCGCGCCACGTCGAGGAACACGCCGCGGCCGACCATCCTGGCCTTGGTCTTCTCGATGCCGCACTTCTGCGCGCCGAACGAGGTCACCTCGCGGCAATCGTAGCCGTTCCACATGTTGTTCTCATAGAACACGTGGCCGAGCCCGTCCCATTGCGTGCCGCACTGCAGCGGCATCACCACCAGGTCGTCGGCGGCGCGGATGCCGCGATGGTCGAGCACGCCCGCATAGGCATCGGTCCCGGTGCGCAGCATCACGTGCACCGGATTGATCCGCCCGAGCGAGGGATATTTGCTCTTCGCGCCCTGCGGGCCGGTGTGGTCGAAATTGAGCGCGAGCGAGATCACCTTGCC
>DASZJC010000348.1:0-1905 GCA_035948495.1 Xanthobacteraceae bacterium
TGCGCCCTACATCGGACGCGCATGCACAGATACATCGTCAACCGGGTGCTGCTGGTGATCCCGACCCTGGTCGGGGCGGCGGCGCTCGTGTTCCTGCTGATGCGGCTCATTCCCGGCGACATCTGCGCGATCCGCCTCGGCTCCGGCGGCGCGATGGTCGATCCGCGCGCGATCGCGCGCTGCCACGCCGAACTGGGGCTCGATCGTTCGATGATCGTGCAGTTCCTCGACTTCGCCTGGGGCTTCTTCCGCCTCGACTTCGGCGTCTCCATGTGGTCGGGCAAGCCGGTCGCCGAGGAGATCGCCGTGCGCCTGCCGATCTCGCTCGAGATCGCCACGATGGCGACGGTCGTCGCCATCCTCATCGCCATCCCGCTCGGCACCATTTCGGCGCTCAAGCAGAACAGCTGGATCGACCACGTGGTGCGCATCGCCGCCATCGCGGGCATCTCGATGCCGTCGTTCTGGCTCGGGATCGTCTCGATTCTCGCCGTCCTCGAAATTTCGCAGGCGCTGTTCGGCGCGCCGTGGATGCCGCCGATCGACTACGTGCCGTTCTGGCAGGACCCGCTGCGCAACCTGTCGATCGCGATCCTGCCGGCGCTCACGGTCGGCTACCGCTACGCCGCGGTGAGCATGCGCATGACGCGCTCGGCGATGCTCGAGGTCATGCGCGAGGACTATATCCGTACCGCCCGCGCCAAGGGGCTGATCGAAAAGATCGTCATCAACCGCCACGCGCTCAAGAACGCGCTGTTGCCGGTCGTCACCCTGATCGGCATCGAGTTCGCTTTCCTGATCAGCGGGCTCGTGGTGACCGAGCAGGTGTTCAACATCAACGGCGTCGGCCGTCTGTTCGTGCTGGCGGTGCAGAACCAGGACTACACGCTGACCCAGGCCCTCGTCATGCTCACGGTCGTGATCTTCGTGTTCGTCAACCTCGCGGTCGACCTGCTCTACGCCTGGCTCGACCCGCGCATCCGCTTCGGCTGAGCACGCGCATCATGGTCGACCTCGCGCCCCCGTTTGCTCCCGCCGCCGTCGACGAAGCGGCCGAAGCCCTGCGTGCGCGCTCCGGCGTCATCGATTTCTGCCGCCGCCAGCCGCTCGGTACCGTCGGCCTCGTGCTGGTGCTGGTGATGGCGGTCGCCGGCCTCGGCGCCGAGTGGATCGCCCCCTACAGCCCGACCGCGAACGATTTCGCCGCCATGACGGAGCCGCCCAGCTGGGCGCACATCATGGGCACCGACCAGTTCGGCCGGGATCTGTTCTCGCGCATCGTGTTCGGCGCGCGCACCGCGCTGATCGTCGGCTTCTCCTGCGCCATCGTCGGCGGGTTCGCCGGCCTCGTGCTCGGCGTCGCCAGCGCCTATTTCGGCGGCCGCATCGACCTCGTGCTGCAGCGCGTGCTCGACGTGATCATGGCCTTCCCGCTCATCATCTTGGCGCTCGCCGTCATCGCCGTGTTCGGCGGCGGCGTCTTCAACGTGATTCTGGCGATCGCCATTCCGCTCATCCCGCGCTGCGCGCGGGTGGTGCGCTCGAGCGCGCTCGCGATCCGCGAGATACCCTACATCGACGCCGCGCGCGCCTGCGGCTTCGGCCACGCGCGGATCATTCTGCGCCATATGGTGCCCAACGTGCTGGCGCCGTTCCTGATCATGCTCACCGCCTTCGTCGGCCAGGCGATCCTGGCGGAGGCCTCTCTCTCCTACCTCGGGCTCGGCGTGCAGGAGCCGATCGCCGCCTGGGGCCTGATGCTGCAAGGCGGCGCCGAGGAATACGCCTCGACCGCGCCGTGGATCGCGATATTTCCCGGCGTGGCGATCGCGCTCACCGTGTTCGGCTTCAGCCTGTTCGGCGACGCGCTGCGCGACGCCCTCGATCCCAAGCTGCGCGAACGGT
>DASZJC010000349.1:0-2005 GCA_035948495.1 Xanthobacteraceae bacterium
ATTCGGTGAACCAGAGCCGGCCCTGATCGTCGAGCATGGTTCGGCGCGGCCGCGATTTCGGCGTCGGCGTCGGGTAGATCGTCGCCAGGCCGGTCTTGGCGTCGATGCGGCCGACATTCTCGTCGGCGAAATCCATGAAATAGAGATTGTTCTCTCCGTCCGCCGCCATGCCATAGGGCGCATGCTGGCGGCCCTTGGGCAAAAACTTGAAGGGATCGATGACCTCGTACTGCCCAGTCTTCAGATCGAGACGCAGAATCGACTGCTTGGCGACCTCGTTACTCCACACCTTGCCGTCGACGCTCAAGGCGCGTGGCATCACCATCGATTGCTGCGCGGCGGCGTTGTCGAGCGCGGTCTGCACTGGAAACATCCGAAACGTCTTCGTCGTCATGTCGAACCTGGCGACCCCGGTCTGGAACATCATGGCGAGCCACAAATTGCCGTCGCCATCCGCCTCAAGGTCGAGCGCGCCGGTCGGCGAGCCGGGTTTTTGCACCGATATGGCGTATTCCCGGTGCGCGCCGGTTTTGGGATCGAGCTCGCCGAGAAAATTCTCGACGAAGTTGGAATACCAGACGTGGCCCTGCACATCGGTGCGCACATCGTGCGGCGCGATGGTTTTGCGCGGCAGGTCGTATTCGGTGATGACGACACGGGTGGCGCGGCCCTTGGGCCGCGGCAAAGTTTGCAACTCGTAGGGCCAAGTCGGCCCGCTGCTTAGATTAACCGTGGCCAGATAGGCGGCGAGCTTGCGCACCAGATCGTCGTGCACCTCGCGCTCGGCGAGCCGCGACTGCACCCTCGCCTGTGTCGTGTTGTTGGCATATTGCGCCATGCGCTTGAGCACGGGGAAAAACGCCTCGGCATCATAGGTCGAGCGCACGATGCGCTCAAAGGTGTGACAGCTCATGCATTCGATCAGCGGCCGCTTCTGCTCCGCCGTGCCGGGCATGCTCATGAACCATTCGGTATTGGTCAGTTGCGCCGCGAGATCGGGCGTCTTGCGCAGCGTGACCGCGACCTCGATCGCCGCGGCGCCGAGATCGACCGCCTGCGGGCCAGCGAGCTCGTAGCCGATGGCGCGGATGCGTAGCGCGTAATGGCCGGGCGCGAGACGCCCATCGGGAAAGCGGAAGCGACCGTGCTCGTCGCTGACGACAGTGACGGTGATGGGCGAGCCAGTCTGCTGCGCGCTCACCAGCACGCCTTCCATCGCGCCTTCCTCGGCGGATGTCACCGAACCGCTTAGCGTCTGCGCACGCAGCGGGCTTGCTTGGCAACAGGCAAGCGCGACCACCGCCGCGGCAAATAGCAGGCACTTCACTTGCGTTTGAGGTAGCACTCGACCTCGACCGGATCCTTGGTGTCGCTGGCGTCGCGCGGACGGCGCTGCACGTTCGCCTGGACATAGCCGTCCTTGGCGCAGGTGATGGCGACGTCGTCGGGATTGATGTCCTTGCCGAAGCCGGGAATCTTGTAGACGCCCATGATGTCGGTGCGCGTCACCAGCGCGCCACGGTCCTTCAGCGCCGCGGTGACCTTGGCGTCGGCGACGCCGGGCCCGTCGACCTCGCGCACGAAGCCGAAATAAGACGGCCCGTCGTCCCCCGAATTGGCATCGTCCTCACCGAACCCGACGCCGCCGGCGTGCGACAAGGTTGGAACGGTTCCAATACACGCAACGACAAGAGCAACGCACAGCCACACACGATCGAACGTCATGCGGGTCCTTCCCGGACGAATTGTCCCCGCGGCGCGCTGAAATTTCGGCGTGCCCATGCACGGCAATTTATCGCGTCGGATCGGCGCTGAGAAGATGCGCGCGCTGGACAAGGGTTCCCGGCGCGCTAGAGTCCGCTGCATAAAAACGACGGGAGCGACAGGGAGCGAGCACAATGGCCGGACTTGTCTCCACCAATACGTTCTGGAGCCTGTGGCTGTTCGTGCACCTGATCCTGGCCGTCGGCCTTCTCGGCGCGCTCACCCATCAGGCCATGGCGGT
>DASZJC010000350.1:0-3086 GCA_035948495.1 Xanthobacteraceae bacterium
AGTGTTCGAGCTCGAGGACATCAACTCGGAGTTCGCCCAGGCCGACGTCGCCTACGTGATCGGCGCCAACGACGTCACCAATCCGGCGGCCAAGACCGATCCGCAGTCGCCGATCTATGGCATGCCGATCCTCGACGTGGAGAAGGCGAAGACGGTGCTGTTCGTCAAGCGCGGCATGGGTTCGGGTTACGCCGGCGTCGAGAACGACCTGTTCTTCCGCGACAACACCATGATGCTGTTCGGCGACGCCAAGAAGATGACCGAAGAGATCGTCAAGGCGCTGTGATTATCGCGCCGTGTTGAAGTGGCTGCTCGTTACCGCCTTGGTCGGCTACGGCGCGATCGCGGCGCTCGCTTATTTCGCCCAGCGCTCACTGATGTATTTTCCCGACCGCACGCGCACCGCGCCGGCGGCCGCCGGATTCCCGCAGGCCGATGAAATCGTCCTGACGACGAGCGACGGCGAGCGGGTGATCGTCTGGCACGTCGCGCCGCGCGGCGATCAGCCGGTGGTGCTCTATTTCCACGGCAACGGCGGCGCCCTCGACCTGCGGGCCGAGCGCTTCGCGCGGATTGTCGCCGACGGGACCGGGCTCGTCGCGCTGTCCTATCGGGGCTACGGCGGCTCGACCGGCCGCCCGAGCGAAGCCGGGCTGTTGCGCGATGCGCAAGCCGTCTATGCCTTCGCGGCGGCGCGCTATCCGGCCGAGCGCTTGGTGCTCTTCGGCGAGTCCCTCGGTTCCGGCGTCGCGGTGGCGCTCGCGGCCGAACACAAGGTCGGCAAAGTCATCCTGGAAGCGCCGTTCACCTCGGCGGTCGACATCGGGGCCGCCGCCTATCCGTTCCTGCCGGTGCGGCTGTTGATGCACGACCGGTTCCGCTCCGACCAGCGCATCGGCAAGGTGACGGCGCCGGTCCTGGTGCTGCACGGCGCGCGCGACACGGTCGTGCCGATCCGCTACGGCGAGCGGCTCTACGCGCTCATCGGCGCGCCGAAGAAGTTCGTGCGCTTTCCCGAGGGGCACCACAGCGATCTTGACACTTACGGAGCGCAAGCGGCGGTGCGCGACTTCCTCGCGACGCCGGCGCAGTAGGTCAAACAATCAATTGAACGTTTGATAGGTCTTGCCGTATTTGCCGCCGACGCGGGCGAACGCCTGCTTGGCCGGTTCGTAGTTCTGGTTGATGTTGAGCGCCTTGGCGTAGGAGCCGGCGGCCTTTTCCTTGTCGCCGATGCGCTCGTAGGCGAGCCCGCGGCTCATCCACGCCTGCAAATTCTGCGGCTCGAATTGAACGGCGTCGTCGAGATCGCCCGTCGCCGCCTTGTAGTCCTTGACGGCGAGATAGCTCAGGCCGCGCGCGATATAGGGCTCGGCCTGCTGCTGCGAGAGCCCGATCGCGGTGGTGAAGTCGTCGATCGCGTATTGGTGCTGGCTCTGCGTCTGGTAGAGCAGGCCGCGATTGTAATAGGCCTCGGCGTTGTCGGGACGGATCGAGATCGCCTTGTTGAAATCGGCGAGCGCCTGCGCGGCCTGGCCCTGCTGGCGGTAGACGATGCCGCGGCCGATATAGGCGACCGCATAGTTCGCGTCGATCGACAGCGCGCGATTGTAATCGGCGAGCGCGCGGTCGAGCTTGTTGGTCTGCCGGTTGATCAGGCCGCGGTTGGCGTAGGCCTGCGCGTAGTTCGGGTCGAGGCTGATCGCCTTGTTGAAGTCGGCGAGCGCCTCCTCGTAACGGCCGCCGCGGCCGAGCACCGTGCCGCGCATGTTGTAGGCTTGCGGATCGGCCGGATTGCGCTGGACCACCTCCGAGAGCGAGGCGACGTTGGCCGGGGACGCCCCGTAGGCTGTGTCCTCCTCCTCGGAACTCGTCGTCTTGGTGACGGTGCTGCAAGCGACCAGCGCCGCCGCCAGCACCACGAGCGCGGCCGCGCTGCGGAACCTTGGTTTGGCAGAGGCATGCGGCAGTGTCATGGCCTGTCCCGTAGCCGTCGGATCGATGTTACATCCGATCGACCTTGCCTGATCCGGCAATGCCCGGCCAATGCGGCGATCAGCGGGCGAAGCCCGAAATGACGACCCCGGCTTAACGGGGGGGAGCGCTGCGGGCTCCGGGGTCGCCTTGGGTCACCGGCGGCTTCGGCTTCCCGGACAAGAGGCCTTCGCGCTGGGCACGCTTGCGCGCCAGCTTGCGAGCCCGGCGGATCGCCTCCGCCTTTTCCCGCGCCTTCTTTTCGGATGGCTTTTCGTAATGGCCGCGGAGCTTCATCTCGCGGAATATGCCCTCGCGCTGCATCTTCTTCTTGAGCGCCTTCAGGGCCTGGTCGACGTTGTTGTCGCGGACGAGAACCTGCACGCGTCGTTTCCTCTCGATCGGTTGCGGTCGGTGGGCGGCAAAATGATCCGCGCGTCGCGGATGCGCCGCTGCCTAGCGTGCGCGGCGTCTACCAGAATTGCCGCGGAAAGTCCACGCGCAAGCGCATGTTCCGGCGAAGTGGGTACCGGTTCGCCGACAAGAACATGCGCCACGTCGTAATCCTTGGGCATGGCCCGATTCCGAAGGAACGGGACATGCGCAAGGCGCGCGAACGTGCGTGCGCGGGATTTCACTCCGGCATGACCCGCGTGACGTGCCCCATCTTGCGGCCCGGTCGGATGCCGGCCTTGCCGTAGAGATGAACGGCCGCGCCCGGCAAGTCGAGCCACTGGCGATACTCCTCGACCTCGGCGCCGATCAGATTGATCATCTCGACCCGCCCGCGCCGCACCGGCGTTGCCAGCGGCCACCCGGCGATCGCCCGCACGTGCTGCTCGAACTGCGACACCGAGGCGCCGTCGAGGGTCCAATGGCCGGAATTGTGCACCCGCGGCGCGATCTCGTTGACCAGCACCTTGTGCCCGGCGCCATCGGGCACCACGAACATTTCGACCGCGAGCACGCCCACATAGTCGAACGCGCCGGCGATCGCCTCGGCGATCCGCTGCGCCTCGCCGGCGACCGCGGGGCTCACGCCGGCGGGCACCCGCGAGACCTTGAGGATGTGGTCGCGGTGCTCGTTCTCGGTCACGTCGAAACAGGCGATG
>DASZJC010000351.1:0-7069 GCA_035948495.1 Xanthobacteraceae bacterium
GTGATGGGCCGGAACAGCGCTGCATTGGCGTACAGCGCGGGGTGAATGCGGCGCAGCGGCACCCCGCGCTCCGCGTTGATGAGAGCAATGAGGCCCGCCCATAACGGCGCCACGGCGCTGGTTCCTCCCTGCACGATCTGCTTGCGGTTCACGAAAATCTGATAGCCATTGGTGAACCCTGCCGCTGCAGCGACGTCGGGCACGCCGCGACCGGCTTTTGCGGTACTCACCGACGCCGGCACGCCCATGCCTTGCTGATAGTCCGGCACGTCGAACAGGTCGCTGACTCCGCCGCCGGTCCCGCGATTGCCGTCGTTCCAGACGATTTCCGACGCGATCGACGCCGCGCCGGGCGCCAGCGCGATGTGCGTGCCCCCGCAGCTGAGCACATAGGGGCTCGATGCTGGATAGTTGACGTGAACCAGACCGTCCCCGGCCGCGTTGGTAGCCAGCATGTCGCCTGCCGCGGCCGTGACGATCACGCCGAGTTCGACCGAATCGGCGAGCGCGCCGTTGAAAACATCGAGCGCGTAGGGGTATGCCGTCCATTCGAGCTCTGAGACGCCCCAGCTGATCGAAACCACGTGGGGATTGTGCGTAGCGTCGTGGACTGCGGCGAGCACGCCGTCCGCGAGGCCCTGTTCGGAATCGTCGGTGAAGTAGATCGCGAGCTTCGCGGCGGAGGCAACGGCGCCCGCGACCTGGAGATCGAGAGCGACTTCCTGATCCGCCGTCGTTCCGCCGCCAAAGCTGTTGCGGCCGATGCCCACATCGACTTCCGCCACCTCGGGAAATGCCGAACCGATATGTTGCGCTGCCAACGTCAGGTCGTCCGCCAAGTACCCGCCGCGCGGGGCGACGATCGCGATGCACTGGCCAGCCCCGCGGCCCGGCGCTTTGATGCCGTAGAGCCGCGCGATGTCGGCCGGCCACAATCCGCCGTCCGCGATGCCGGCGGGCGCATCGAGCGCAAAGGCGCGCAGGCGCTGCCGCAGCGGCTTCGTATCGAGACCGAGAATCCCGCGGATCCAGGGGGCGAGCTCTGCCGGCACGTGAAGCGGTGTGGTGTGCGAATGATAGCGGCGCCGGCCGGCGCGATAACTCATCAGTTCGGTGCCGAAGGCTTCGGCGATCTGGCCGAAGGTGCCACGCAAGCGGATGCGCCGCTGGGCAAGATCGATGTCGCGCACGTCGAGCCCGTGCTGCTGCGCGAATCCCCGGGCGTGCCGGGCCGCCTCGGCGTATTGCGACCATCGCCTGCGAGCCAGTTGCTCCCGCGTCGTCGCCCGCGCGAGCGCCGCGAAGTCTTCTGCACTGCCGGGCCTGCGGGGTGGCTCCGACGGATCCTTGAGATACATCCCGATCGTGATCCGCGCGCCGGCGTCGGGCGCGCCGACAGCCTTGTCCGGCCGTTCCGAACGGCGGCTGCCGGCAAGCTCGACCCGCTCTGTCATGCCGGAAGGAGCTATTTCGCGACGCAGCCGGACTTGCCGGAGGAATCCACGGCGCAGAACGGGATCGACCACACGAAATCCGTCGCATGGAAGATCGCCGCGTCGACCGGACGCTGCGGATCCTTTTCCGGATATAGCCAGAACTGCCCCGGGTCGGGAGGCCCGACGGGCGCGATCGGCGTGCTGTTATAGAGAAAGACCCGGTTCGCGGAATAGCCGCTGGTCACGAACGAATAGGCGGCGCGTCCGTGACAGCCCATGCACGAGGCAGTGTCCACGAATCCCTGTTCGGTCACCGAGTTGCCCACGCGAGTAACCACCCCTTGGGCGTCGGTGAAATCGACCTGCGTTCCCTTCAGGCAGTAGTTGGCGAAAGCGGGGTCGATCTTGTTGGCGGCGAACAGTGCCGTCAAAGCCGGGGTCTTGGTGCAGTTGGGATACTGTTTGCCGGCATCGGCCGGCCGGCGCGGCGCCGTGGAGGGAGGATTGGCGCCGAAAGTGTCGTAGCAGCCGAGCATGTCGCAGCGGCCGGGATTGTTCATGTGCTCGTACGTCGCCCACGTCCAGTTCGGCACCATCTTCGAAATGATGTGAAACGAGATCAGGGCATACTGCACCGGCTGACCGTTTTCGCTGACCGTGTTGAGGTGATAGAGGCTCGGATCGACCGGGCTCCCGCTGCCGGCGAGGTATTGTGACAGCTGGCTCACCGGTACCCAGTTTGCCTTCACCTCGATCGAGTCGGCCGGGAACGTGATCGGCTTGGTATAGGCGCGTAGCCCGGCTTGCGAAAACAGCTGGTTGTTCTTGATGAAGTCGAAGGTCGCCCTGTTCCGGCGCACCTCCTCGCCGATGCACAATTGCCCCTGCTGGCACTGGGTCGAGGAGAACGGCAGCACGAACGGAGTGAGGCCGCCCTGCGGCTGCCGAGCAAGATGCGGCAGGATCGGGAGGCGCAACGGCTTGCCCGCGGTGCCTGGGGGGGGCCAGGCCGGGTTCGTCTGGAACGTGTCGTTGTCCGTGGCCCAGGTCTCGAACTGCGCGTTGTTGTTGCCGCTGGTCGCCGCGTTGGTGTTGACATAGAGGAACACGCACCAGGCCACCCGGTCGGCATCGTTCAAAGCCGGATTCAAGCGCGCCATGAAATCCGCTTCCGATGCGGGATTTGGTCCGGCGAGGCACGCGTTCATGTTTTTCAACGCGGGGTCGTCTGGTATCTGCGCAAACGCTGCAGTACCGGTGCCCAGCGCCAGCCCGAGCACGCAAACCGCGAGCGACCTGCCGATGATCACGATGGCCTCCCTATGCCTTCATATTTGAGGTATGCTATGATAGACCTGACATTGTAGATGTCCAGCAGGCAATTTCTCATTTTTGCACCGCTCGTGGTACTCGGCGATATCATCGGCTTGACCAAAATCGTAATCGCACCAAGCTTTGACGGGGGAGTCACGCCATGAAACGCTGGAATCGGATGGATCGACCCGGATACGCATCTGCCGCCGCGCTCCTGCTAGTCGGCCTCGTAGCTTGGCCGTCCGTGGGTTGGTCGAAAGAGCTCGGATGCGTCGCGGTCACGGAAGCTCAGATTGCCCACCTGTTCGTGGTCTGGAATGACGCCCTGCAAACCTTAAATCCGGACAAGGTCGTCGAGACCTACGCGCCGGACGCGATCCTGCTGCCGACGGTCGAGAATGGACCGCTGATCGGGCGCGCCGCCATCCGCGGGTATTTCGTACATTTCCTTGAGAACAAACCGAGCGGAAAAATAGACGAGCGCACCATCCGCATCGGCTGCAACGTCGCCTTCGACGCCGGGCTCTACACCTTCACCTACGGTACAGGCGCGCCCGCAACCGCGGCCCGCTTCACCTACATCTACGAGTATGATGGCGGCCGCTGGCTGATCGCGCACCACCACTCCTCGAAGCGACCCAAATAGCGCGTGTTGCTGCGGGGTGCCTCGGGGCCGCGCAGTAGGGCGCCGACGCTCGGCCAGCCCCGGAATACGGGCCATTTCAGCCCATTTTCCGCCCGGCCATGGGTTGACTTCCCCCCATCGCGCCGATACATACGCCGCACTTTCACGGCAGGCGGTGAGCTTTTAGCGTCGGCACGGCCATCCGCGCCTCGACCCAAGAAGCTCAAACGCTGCTTCTGACAGCCTTTGTCAGACCACGGGTGCAAGATCGCGTCGTCGACACGGCGCGGTCCTCTGGACGAACGAGCGCTCTTCCGCCCGGCGGATGGCGCGGTTTTCGTTTTGCGCGCGCCTGGTTTGGCCGAGGCGTCGCAGCCGGGGGCAAAATCCCCCCCAGAAACGGGTGACGCCAGGCGATGCCGACCATCAACCAGCTGATCCGCAAGCCGCGGGTGGCCCAGCACGCACGCAAGAAGGTGCCGGCGCTGCAGCAAAGCCCGCAGAAGCGCGGCGTGTGCACGCGCGTCTATACGACCACGCCCAAGAAGCCGAATTCGGCGCTGCGCAAGGTCGCAAAGGTGAGGTTGACCAACGGGTTCGAGGTGATCGGTTACATCCCCGGCGAGGGCCATAATTTGCAGGAGCACTCGGTCGTCATGATCCGCGGCGGCCGCGTCAAGGACCTGCCGGGCGTGCGCTACCACATCCTGCGCGGCGTGCTCGACACCCAGGGCGTGAAGAACCGCCGGCAGCGCCGATCGAAGTACGGAGCAAAGAGGCCGAAATAGTTCGGCCTCTTTGCGCACTATTCCCGGGCGAGCATCGCGAGGCCCGGGGATCGCAGCAGAAACTAAGGCGTGGATGGCCGGGACAAGCCCGGCCATGACGAAGAGAGAAGAACAGCGAAGGCTCAAGGGCGTTATCGATGTCCCGCCGTCACAGTGCCGACAAGCGCGAGATCATGCCGGACCCGAAATTCGGGAACGTCGTGGTCACCAAGTTCATGAACTCGATCATGCACGCCGGCAAAAAGTCGGTGGCGGAGAAGATCGTCTACGACGCCTTCGACATGATCGAAGGCAAGACCAAGCAGAACCCGGTCGGCGTGTTCGAGCAGGCGCTCGACAACGTCATGCCGTCGCTCGAGGTGCGTTCGCGCCGCGTCGGCGGCGCCACCTACCAGGTGCCGGTCGAGGTGCGCACGTCGCGGCGCCAGGCGCTCGGCATCCGCTGGATCATCACGGCCGCGCGCGAGCGCAACGAAAAGACCATGACCGAGCGGCTGTCGGCCGAGCTGCTCGACGCATCGAACAATCGAGGAAACGCCGTCAAGAAGCGCGAGGACACCCACCGGATGGCGGAAGCCAACCGCGCGTTCTCGCATTACCGCTGGTAACCCGGCGGCTTTCGCGCGCGTTTCAAGGAAGTCTGTTATGCCCCGCAGCCATCCGATCGAGGACTACCGCAACTTCGGCATCATGGCCCACATCGATGCCGGCAAGACGACGACGACCGAGCGGATCCTCTACTACACCGGCAAGAGCCACAAGATGGGCGAGGTGCACGAGGGCGCCGCCACCATGGACTTCATGGAGCAGGAGCAGGAGCGCGGCATTACCATCACGTCGGCCGCGACCACCTGCTTCTGGAACGAGAAGCGCCTCAACATCATCGACACGCCCGGCCACGTCGACTTCACCATCGAGGTGGAGCGCTCGCTGCGCGTGCTCGACGGCGCCGTCTGCGTGCTCGACGGCAATCAGGGGGTCGAGCCGCAGACCGAGACGGTGTGGCGCCAGGCCGACAAGTACGAAGTGCCGCGCGTCGTCTTCATCAACAAGATGGACAAGGTCGGCGCCGATTTCGACAAGTGCGTCGACGATCTGGTGACGCGCGTCGGGGCCAACCCGGTCTGCGTCCAGCTGCCGATCGGCGCCGAGAGCGCGTTCAAGGGCGTGATCGACCTCATCCGCATGAAGTCGGTGGTGTGGGACGACGAGTCGCTTGGCGCGAAATATCACGACGAGCCGATTCCCGCCGACCTCGAAGCCAGGGCCAGGGACCACCGCGAGAAGATGATCGAGGCCGCCGTCGAGTTCGACGACACGGCCATGGCGGCCTATCTCGACGGCAAGGAGCCCGACGAGGCGACGCTGCGGCGGCTCATCCGCCACGGCGCGGTGACGCGCAAGATCGTCCCGGTGCTGTGCGGCTCGGCGTTCAAGAACAAGGGGGTGCAGCCGTTGCTCGACGCGGTGGTCGACTTCCTGCCGAACCCGCTCGACCGCGGCGCCATCAAGGGCGTCGACCTGCGCGGCAACGAGGTCGAGCGCAAGCCGTCCGACAGCGAGCCGCTCGCGGCGATCGCCTTCAAGATCATGGACGATCCGTTCGTCGGCACCATCACCTTCACCCGCATCTATTCGGGCACGATGCACAGCGGCACGGGCGTGATCAACTCGACCAAGGATCGCAAGGAACGCATCGGCCGCATGCTGCTGATGCACGCGAACAACCGCGAAGACATCAAGGAAGCGTTTGCGGGCGACATCGTCGCGCTCGCCGGTCTCAAGGAAGTGCGCACCGGCGATACGCTGTGCGACGCGCAGAAGCCGGCGATCCTGGAAAGGATGGAGTTCCCCGATCCGGTGATCGAGATCGCGATCGAGCCGAAATCGAAGGCGGACCAGGAAAAGCTCGGCGTCGCGCTTGCCAAGCTCGCGGCCGAGGATCCGTCGTTCCGCGTCTCGACCGACCAGGAATCGGGTCAGACCATCCTCAAGGGGATGGGCGAACTCCACCTCGACATCAAGGTCGACATACTCAAGCGCACCTACAAGGTCGACGCGAACATCGGCGCCCCGCAGGTGGCCTACCGCGAGAGGATCACGCGCACGGTCACCAAGGACTACACCCACAAGAAGCAGACCGGCGGCTCGGGCCAGTACGCCAAGATCAAGATCGTGGTCGAGCCGCTGCCGGCCGGCAAAGGCTTCGAGTTCGAGAACAAGGTGGTCGGCGGCGCGGTGCCGAAGGAGTTCATCCCGGGCGTCGAGAAGGGCCTGGAATCCGTGCTTGGCTCCGGCGTGCTCGCCGGCTTCCCGGTGGTCGACCTCAAGGTGACGCTGATCGACGGCGATTCCCACGACGTCGACTCCTCGGCGCTCGCCTTCGAGATCGCGGCGCGGTCCGCCCTGCGCGAAGCGCTGCGCGAGGCGCGTTCGGTGCTGCTCGAGCCGATCATGAAGGTCGAGGTGGTAACGCCGGAGGAATACACCGGCTCGGTCATCGGCGACCTCAATTCCCGGCGCGGGCACATCCAGGGCCAGGACCGGCGCGGCAACGCCAACGTCATCAACGCGATGGTGCCGCTCGCCAACATGTTCGGCTACGTCAACACGCTGCGCTCCATGACCCAGGGGCGCGCCACCTTCACCATGCAGTTCGACCACTATGCCGAAGTCCCGAAGGCGGTGGCCGACGAGGTTCAGGCGAAGTTCGCCTGATCGAGCGGGAAGCTTTCAGGGCACGGCAAAGAGCGCAACGGAGAGTTCCATGGCCAAAGAGAAATTCGCGCGGACGAAGCCGCATTGCAACATCGGGACGATTGGGCACGTCGACCACGGGAAGACGTCGCTGACCGCCGCGATCACGAAGATATTGGCGGAGACGGGCCAGGCGAAATACACGGCGT
>DASZJC010000352.1:0-2203 GCA_035948495.1 Xanthobacteraceae bacterium
CGGCCATGGGTTCCCACATGCACCCGGCGAACCTTGCGGTTCACAAGGGCCATGCAAGGCGGAAAGATCTCGGCCTCCGACAGCTGGATGTCCACCTCGAGGAGGTCGACGCGATCGATCGGCCCCAACACGTCCTGCAGCGTCACCGCGGAGACGAACTTGACTTCGCCGCTGTACCCGCCGCCGAAGTCGTGCACGATGCCGGTCGAGTTGTGCAACAAGACGTTCGCTAGCACGCGTTCGCACTCGCCGTCGCGCCGCAGCAGGTCGACCACGGTCCGCCTAAATCGCACCGAGTTGAGCTCGACGCAGCTGTTGCGGCCGGTCCCGGGCGCGCCGACCGGAAACAGGATCGGCTCGTTGTCGCCTGCGATCGCCGCCTGAACGATCCAATGGTCGCCGGGATCGATGCCGTTGGTCGCCATGTGGCTGCGCAGCCAGGCGCAATTCTCCGGCACCGGCTCGACCGCGACGAGCAGCGACGGCAGCGGATTGAGCGCCTGCAGCGCCTTCCAGGCGCCGACCAGTTGGCGGCCGAAGGATGCGCCGAGGCTGATCGCCACGTAGCGCCCGCGCGCTGCGTGCGCGGAGGCGAGCCAGTCGGCGACCTCGAACCAGCCCTCGCCATAGTTCGCCACCGTGGGGCGGACCGTGCTCACGTGGCGGCCGCCGAACGGGCCGAACTCGTTCCAGAGAAATCTTCCATCGATGAGGATACCGAGAAAATCGACCGCATATCCCGGCGGCACGTCGCCCGACCATGGGGTGATCGCGTCGAGGAGTTGGTCGATTTCGGCAAACCGATCGACCGCCGGCCCGCTTTCGGTGGCAACCCGATCGATGCCGTCGGCCGGCGTGCGCACGCCGACCAAGGGGACCTGAGCCGCGTGCACGGCGAGCGGAGGATGGCCGAGGCGCAGGAGCCTGTGTCCCGCGGCGCGGACCGCGCGCAGGGCCGCGCGTTTGAGCGTTTGCAGCATGGCCGCGCCGGGTACTCTTACTTACGCGCGGATCCAGGTTTCCGAGAACGCCAGCATCGCGGTCGAGATGCGCTGCCCGGCGATGTCGCGCGGGACCGGCTTGCCGGGCAGCCGGCGCCCGTTCACCGTGACGCTCGCCTCGGTGCAACCGACGAACAGGCTCGGCATGTGGTGCCGGCCGGTCGCCGATTTGTCGGGCGGCAGCGCGAAGCAGAACGGCTTGCCGAGGCCGGTCCACTCGAGCCGCACCGTCAGGTCGCCCGCGCGCACCGTCTCGCTGTAGCGCGTCGCCGCGTCGCCGCCCGCCTCCACGCCGTCGATCCGGCGATAGGTGAGCCCGGCGAGGCCGGGCACGCCCTTCCAGGCGCCGAAGTTGGCGACGAACTCGGTGACCAGGTAGCGCGCCATCGGCTCGTTGTCGGTGAGGCACAGGTTGGCACGCTCGGGCGGCGGGCTGCGATCCTGGGGCGACTGCAGCAGGACGAGCGCATGGCCGCGCCCGTGCGGCGAGAGCACCACGCGGAAGAAGCTCGCCAAGGTGACGAACGGCCCGTCGGGCGTTTCCTTCAGCGAGATGCCCGGGTTCTCGCCCGACCAGTCGACTGTGCCGGAAAAGACGATCGGTTCTGCCATGGGGGTCCTCCCTTGTTGGCCAAAGGATAGCAGATGTAGGGTGGGCAAAGCGGCCGGAGGCCGCGTGCCCACGCGGATTTGCATCGCGAGAACGCGTGGGCATGCGCGCTGCGCGCGCTTTGCCCACCCTACGGAATTGCGCCCGCGGTTGAACCCTCCCCCGTTTCTCAGTACACGTCCGCCATGATCGTCGACTGCCACGCCCACGTGTTCGAGAACTGGCATGGCGCCTGCGGGCATCCCTCCGTCGATATTCACCTCAAATACATCCAGAAGAACGTGACGCGCCCCGCCGCCGAGACGTTTCGCCTGCGCGACGGCCAGCCGGCGAACCCGGCCATGCTGTTCCGGCCGGACGACAACACCTGGGCCGGGCTCGAGGACGTCGGTTTTCGCGTCGGCCGCTTCGGCCGGCTCGAGTTCACCCACGCGGGCGAAGACTACGCGATCCAGTACATGCCGGTCGGCATGCAGACGATCGAGTCCCCGCCCGAGTTCATGCTGGCGCAGATGACTTACGCGGGTGTCGACCATTGCATCCTGCAGGCGGGCGGCGGCTACGGCGCCATGAACGACGTCAACGCGGCGGC
>DASZJC010000353.1:0-5221 GCA_035948495.1 Xanthobacteraceae bacterium
GCTCTAGGCCGGGCGCATGCGCATGTAGGCCTGGCGGCGGCATTCGGCCACCAGCTTGCCGTCCTGGTTGAAGGCGCGGTGCAGCAGGTCGACGATCCCGGCCTTGGGCCGCGACTTCGACTCGCGCTTGCTCAGCACCTCGGTGGTGGCGTGGACCGTGTCGCCCTCGAACAGCGGATGGGGGAATTTCACTTCGGTCATGCCGAGATTGGCGATGGTGGTCCCGACGGTCAGGTCGTTGACCGAGATGCCGATCATCAGACCGAGGGTGAACAGCGAGTTCATCAGCGGCTTGCCCCACTCGGTCTCCTGCTCGCAGAAGTGCCGGTCGATGTGCAGCGGCTGCGGGTTGAGCGTCATGTTCGAGTACAGCATGTTGTCCATCTGCGTCACCGTGCGGGTGAGCCTGTGCTCGAACACCTCGCCCGGCACGAAACCCTCGAAGTAGAGCCCGCCGCGTGGATGGCGGGTCGCGGTTGCCTGCGCCATGGATGACCTCCCTGCGTCCGAAACTGTCGTTAATATCCCGTTTACCATAAAGGCCGATGGTGCGAAGCGGGCAAACAGCATGGCGATCGGCGCCGCGAGCGACGTTGGAGCCAAGGTCGTCGGAGCCATCCGGGAAGCCTCCCGGGTGACCGGGACCGGTTTCGAGTATTTGCTCAAGACGGCGATGCGGGAATCGAGCTTCAACCCGAACGCCAAGTCGTCCAAAAGCTCGGCCGCTGGCCTGTTTCAATTCATCGACCAGACCTGGCTCGCGACGATGAAACAATCGGGCGCGAGCCTCGGCTACGGGCGCTATGCGGGCGCGATCGTGCACACCTCGTCGGGGCGTTACGTCGTTCCCAATGCGGCGATGCGCCGCCAGATCATGAACCTGCGCTACGATCCGACCACCAACGCGGTGATGGCCGGCGCCTTTACCAAGCAGAACGCGGCGCGGCTCGCGCGCGCGCTCGGCCGCGCGCCGACCGACGGCGAACTCTACATCGCGCATTTCCTCGGCCAGTCGGGCGCCGCCAAGCTCATCTCGACGGCGGAGAAGGCGCCGCAAGCCAAGGCCGCCCACCTCCTTCCCCATGCGGCGCGCGCCAACCGCTCGATTTTTTTCAACAAGCAGGGCGGGGCGCGCAGTTCGGCCGAGGTCTATCACGCGCTCATCGCCAAGCACGACGGGACGGCGATGCCGCCGCTGCCGGCCATTGCCGCGGCGCCGGTTCAGCCGGCCGCGGCCCCGACGGCTTCCGCGTCGGCTGCGCCGGCAGCCCCGGCCGCGCCGGCCGCGCTGACGCCGGTGGTCGCGCCCAGCATCGTCGGCGGCCTGCCGGCGACGCCCGCCGCCTACGCGCCCGACCCCATGTTCAGCAATCTGTTCAGCAGCGATCGCCGCGAAGCGGTGTCCTCGTTCGTGCGCGACCTGTGGGGCGCGAACAACGCCGGCGTGCTGCAGCCGGCTTCCGCGCCCGGGGCATCGATCCAGCCTGCCGCTGCATCGACCTCGGCCCAGCCCAGCCCGGCGAGCGCTCCCGCGGCTGGAGCGAACGCTGCGCAGTCCGGCGGTCGCGTCGGGGTGTCGCTCGATCCGTTCCAGTTCCTGCGGCCGGACGCGCATTCCGCCCAGTCAAGCCGGCCGATCTGAGTGGGCCTGCCCCGGCCTGTTAAGAATTCCTCAAGCTTCCCAAAGATTTATGGTGAACCCTTTGTTAATCCGACGGCTCTAATCTAACCGGCGTCTCGTTGGGTCGCGTCGAGTTGGATAGAGCCATGATCGTTCGACAGTTCCTGCAATGGGTGCGCACGGCGCCGGCGGCCGACCGGGCCGATGCGACCAGCGCCCTCGCCCGCGCCTACCTTTATTCCGATCTATCGACGGATGATCGCATTGCCGCCGAGGGCGCGATGCTCATGCTGCTCGACGATCCTTCGCCCCTGGTGCGCGAGGCCCTGGCGCAGGCGCTCGCCGCTTCGCCCGAGGCCCCGCCGACCGTCATCATTGCGCTCGCGGGCGACCTGCCGGAGATCGCCGGCATCGTGCTGGAACGCTCGCCGCTGCTGATCGATGCGGATCTGGTCGACCGCGTCGGCGGCGGCGAGTCGTGGGCGCAGGCGGCGATTGCCCGACGCCGGGGGCTGCCGCGCCCGGTCGCGGCCGCGCTCGCCGAGGTCGGCTCGGCCGAAGCCTGCCTGATCCTGATCGAAAGCCCGGATGCGGAGATTCCCGCGTTCTCGCTCGAACGCCTGATCGA
The DNA here is from genome assembly GCA_035948495.1 of Xanthobacteraceae bacterium. GTDB lineage: Bacteria > Pseudomonadota > Alphaproteobacteria > Rhizobiales > Xanthobacteraceae > AP-16. The sequence goes on from DASZJC010000353.1 coordinate 2,250, forward strand.
GCGGCACGGCGATCTGGCCGCGGTGCGCGAAGCGCTGCTCGCGCGCGACGACCTCTCCGCCGCCAACCGCCAAGCGCTGGTAGTGAAACTGTCCGCGAGCCTCGCCGGCTTCGTGGTCGACCGCAACTGGCTGGCAGAGGAACGCGCCCGGGGCATTGCCCGCGAGGCCTGCGAAAAGGCGACTGTCACCATCGCGGCCGCTTCCCCACCGGACGACACGGCGAGACTGGTGCGGCACCTGCGCGACAGCGCGCAGCTGACCCCCGGCCTCATTCTGCGGGCGCTGCTGTCGGGCAATGTCGCCCTGTTCGAGCAGGCGCTGGTGGAATTATCCGGGCTGCCGCCGGCCCGCGTCGCCGGCCTGGTGCACGACCGGCACAGTGCCGGCCTGCGGGCCCTCTACGAGCGCACCGGCCTGCCGCGCCCGGCTTTACCGGCGGTGCAGGCGGCGCTCGATGCCATGCACGAGACCGGCTTCCTCGGCGAGCCGGGCGGCGCGGCGCGGCTCAAGCGGCGCATGATCGAGCGGGTGCTCACCAGCTGCGAAGATCATCCTTCGGCGGAGATCGAGCCGCTGCTGATGTTGTTGCGCCGCTTCGCTACCGAGGCGGCGCGCGAAGAAGCGCGCATGTTCTGCGACGAGCTGGCGGCGGCGTAATCCAGAGGCCAGAGATCAGAGATCAGAGATCAGAGATCAAAGATCAAAGGTCAGAGGGGCCTCTGGTCTGACATCCGACATCTGTCATCCGACATCTGTCATCCGACCTCGTCGAGGTAACCGGGCCGGTGGCGGTTCTCGTGGACGAGGAAGTCTTCGGTCACCTGGCGCAGGCGGCGCGCCAGCACCTGCGCTTTGCGTTCCGAGTTGCCGCGGGCATTGCGGTGAACGATGGCGCGGATGCCGTCGACGTGCTGATCGACCAGCAGCAGGGGGATGCGCGTCGGCTCCGGGGAATGCTCGATCAGCCGGCATAGGCTGGCGGCGACCGGCTCGATCAGCGGGAAGCCGAAGGTCGCGGCCTCGCCCTTGATGTCGTGGGCGGCCCGAAACAGCTCGTCGCGGATCTTCTCGGTGAAGCCGGCGGCGACCGCGCGGCGCGCCGCGTCGAGGCGCTCGCACTCGCTCTCCATCCAGCGCGGGAAATCGCCGGACAATTCGAACAGCGCCTGCTCGGCACGCGCGACCGGATCGGGCTCGGAGCCGTCGCCGGGGTTTGCCCGCGCCACCGCCTTTTTCAGCTCGTTCGGCGGGACGATCACGTCGTGATCGGCGAACGTCGTGACGGCGGGCGGCGCGGAAGCGGGGGCGGAGTGCTTCATCGTCCGAGTCCTTGCGAGCTTTCGTTCACGCCAGGGCCTTGGCCTTGTCGAGCAGGGGCGGCTGCGTGATCACCTCGGCCTTGCCGCCCTTGCGCCGTTCCGGGCCGGCGTAATTCGGGCTGACGTTGCGCCGCCGGTCGGGCCCGAAATAGGTCTTGGTCTTGATGAACGGCCGCGGGTTGACCACGATGTTGAGAATGCGCTGGTAGAGCGCCTTCGCCGAGATCGGCTTGGCCAGGAACTCGGTGATGCCGGCGTCGCGCGCCGCGATGACGCGCTTCTTCTCGGAATGGCCGGTCAGCATGATGATCGGCACGTAGGGATTGGCGTTGGCGCCGGGTTGGCGGATCATCTGGGTCAACTCCAGGCCGTCGAAAATCGGCATGGCCCAGTCGGTGATGACGATGTCGGGCGAATAATGGGTGAAGGCCTCGAGGCCGCCCGCACCGTCCTCCGCCTCGTAGACCTCGCGGGTGCCGAAGCCGTGCAGCAGCGTGCGCAGGATGCGGCGCATGTGCGCGTTGTCGTCGATGACGAGAAAGCGCAGGCGGTTGAAATCGATGCGGATCATGGCGATCTCGATGGCGCGCCGACTCCAGGCGGCCGGCGAGCCCGCCCGCGCACGCTAGGCATTCGCCGTTAACGAAGAGTTTAGGATGAGGGCGGGGGCGGATTTGCGCGGCGTTCGTCAGTACCCGAACTGCTCGCGCAGGATGCGCTCATCGAGGCTGTGGCCGGGATCGAACAGCATGTGCATGGCGATGGCGTGATCCATGAAGATGTCGACCGAGCGCACCGAGCGCACCTCGTCATGGTCGGCGACCGCGGCGACCGGCCGCCGCTCGGGCTCGATCACCTCGATGGTGACGCGCGCCTGGTCGGGCAGCAGCGCGCCGCGCCAGCGCCGCGGCCGGAACGGGCTGATCGGCGTGAGCGCGAGCAGCGGCGCGTCGATCGGGATGATCGGCCCCTGGGCCGACAGGTTGTAGGCGGTCGAGCCGGCCGGCGTCGCGACGAGGACGCCGTCGGCGACCAGTTCCGGCAGCCGCTCCTTGCCGTCGATCAGGATGCGCAGGCGCGCCGCCTGGTAGATCTGGCGGAACAGCGATACTTCGTTGATGGCGCGGTGCTCGTACGCGCGCCCGTCGACGTCGCGCGCGCGCATGACCAGCGGATGGATGATCGCGGTCTCGGCGGCGGAGAGCCGCTCGACGAGACCGTCCTCCTGGAACTCGTTCATCATGAACCCGACGGTGCCGCGATGCATGCCGTAGATGGGACGGCTCGCGCTCATGAGCCGATGCAGGGTCCGCAGCATCAGCCCGTCGCCGCCGAGCGCAACGATCACGTCGGCCGTCTCAAGCGGCGTGTCGCCGTAGCGGGCGGCCAGGCGCTGGCGCGCCTGCTCGGCCTCGGGATTGGGGCTCGCCACGAAGGCGATCCGCGCGTATGTGGGCTTGGGATTCATCGGCTCTCGCGCGTTGACGCGGCGCAGCCAAACGGGCGGACGGCCGCGGTCGGCGCGCCGCCGAACGATGGTGAGGGAGATGGAGCGCGCAGTCCTCGTCTATACGACCTATCCGTCCGTTGTCGAGGCGGAGCGGGCGGGCCGGGCGATCGTCGAGCGGCGGCTCGCCGCCTGCGTCAACATC
>DASZJC010000354.1:0-4417 GCA_035948495.1 Xanthobacteraceae bacterium
GGCGTGACGTCGTAATAGTTCCACAGCAGCGCCGGCACGTAGGCCCCGACCCCCATGAACGCGCCGTGGCCGAGCGAGACGAAGCCGAAGCGCCCCATCATCGACCACGCCGTATAGATGAAGCCCCACAGCAGCATCTGGATCACGATGTGGAGGAAATAGGGGGGCGTGACGAACGGCAGCACGACGAGGCCTGCCAGGCCGAGGAACGCCGCGAGGTGGCGGGCGTTCATCGCGCGAGAATCCCGCGCGGCCGGATGAACATCAGCACGATGAACAGCGTGAAGGCCAACACGTAGGCCCACTCGGTCGAATAATAATAGCCGCCGATCGAGATGATCTGGCTGATGATGAAGGAGGCGATGAAGCCGCCGATCATGTTGCCGAGCCCGCCGAGCACGCAGATCATGAAGATGAGCGGCCCGAACGTGTTGCCGATGAACGGATGCACGTCATATTGCAGCACCAGCAGGCAGCCGCCGAGCCCGGCCAGCGCCCCGCCGATCGCCGAGGTGACGAGATAGATGCGCCGCTGGTCGACCCCCATCAGGCCCATGATCTCGCGGTCCTGGGAGATGGCGCGGATGGCGACGCCGAGATAGGTGCGCTTGAGGAAGACGTAGAGCGCGACGGCGCCCACCAGCGCGAAGCCGAACGCGAGCAGGCGGGCGAAGCTGATGTAGATTTCGCCCAATTCGATGATCGGCAGGCGCACACCGATATTGCGGAAGTCGGTGCCGAACAACAGCGTGGCAAAGCTCTGCAGGAAGAACAACAGCCCGCCGGTCGCCAGCAGCTGGTTGATCGGCGCGGCGCGCAGCACCGGCGCGATGATCAGCACGTGGACGAGGAGCCCGAGCACGGCGACCGCGGCGACGGCGGCCGCGCACGCCGCGGTCAGCGGCCAGCCCCAGAGGTGCAGCCAGTAGACCGCGTACATGCCGCACATGACGAGGTCCGCATAGGCGATCCACACCACGTCGATGACGCCGAAGATGAGGTTGAGCCCGAGGGCGAGGAGCGCCAGCACCCCGCCCAGCAAAAGCCCGTTGATCACCGCCTCGAGCAGATAAATGTCCATGCCGTCAGGCCCCTGTCACAACCCCATATACGAGCGGCGGATGAGGTCGTTGTCCTTGAGCTCGGCCGATGAGCCGGCGAGCCGGATGCGGCCGACCTCGAGCAGATAGGCGCGGTCGACCACGTCGAGTACCTGCTGCACGTTCTGCTCGACGATCAGCACGGTCAATCCTTCGGCGCGGATGCGGCGCACGAGGTCGAACACCTGCTGCACCACGAGCGGCGCGAGGCCGGCCGACGGCTCGTCCATCAGCAACAGCTTGGGGCCCGACATCAGGGCGCGGCCGATCGCGCACATCTGCTGCTCGCCGCCCGAGAGCGTGCCGGCGAGCTGCTCGCGCCGTTCCTTGAGCCGCGGGAACAGGTCGTAGACCCACGCCATCCGCTCGGCGATGCGGGCGCGCGCCGGCGCGATGAAGGCGCCGATGCGCAGGTTGTCCTCGACCGTGAGGCGGGGGAACAGCCGGCGGTTTTCCGGCACGTGGGCGATGCCGCGCTCGACGATGCGATGGGCGGAAAGGCCGGCGAGCGATTTACCGTCGAACGTCATTGCGCCGGCGACGAGCGGCACGATGCCGGAAATGACCCGCATCATCGTGGTCTTGCCGGCGCCGTTCGGGCCGATCACGCCCACCGCCTCGCCCGCCGCCACCTCGAGCGACACCTCGAACAGGGCGCGGAACGAGCCGTAGCCGGCCGACACCGCCGCGAGCGAGAGCATCACGTCCGCCGTTTGCCGAGGTAGACTTCGGTGACGCGCGGGTCGTGCGCCGCGTCGCGCGGGAGCCCCTCGAAGATCTTCTCCCCGTGATCGAGCACGATGACCCGGTCGACGACGCGCATCAGCACCCCCATGATGTGCTCGACCCATACGATGGTGATGCGCATGCGGGTGCGGATGCTCTCGAGGAGATCCGCCGCGCGCTCCATCTCGGTCGCGTCGAGCCCGCCCAGGCTCTCGTCGGCAAGCAGCAAGGCCGGCTTGGTCGCCAGCGCGCGGGCAAGCTCAAGTTTCTTGAGGGCCGCGGCGCCGAGCCCGTCGGTCAGCGCGGCCGGATCGGCCGGCAGCCCGACCAGCGCGAGCGCCTCCTCCGCGTGCCGGCGCGCCGCAACGCGATCGGTGCCGGCTTTGCCGAAATAGGCCGCCAAGGTCACGTTCTCGACGAGCGAGAGCTTGTGGAACGGCCGCGGGATCTGGAACGTCCGCGCGATGCCGTTGCGGCAGATGCGGTGCGCCGCAAGCCCGGCGATCTCCGTCCCCTTGAAGCGGACCGAGCCGGCGGTCGGCCGCAAGGTCCCGGCGATCAGGTTGAAGATCGTGCTCTTGCCCGATCCGTTCGGACCGATGAGGCCGAGAATCTCGCCCTCGCGCACCTCGAACGACACCTGATTGACTGCCAGGAAGCCTCCGAAGCGCTTGGTGAGGCCGCTGACCGCCAGCACCGCTCAGCCCATGGCGTAGATCGACGAGGCGGGAAGCGGCAGCACCGGCTCCTGGGTCTTGATGTTGTTCGGCCAAACCACGGTGATGTGCTCGCCGGCGTTTTGCATGACCACCGGGGTCGAGCGTTCGTTTTGTCCCGCAAGCTGCGTGCCGGGCGGATAGAACTTGACGCCGTAGCCCTGGATGGTGCCGCCGGCCGGGATGTCGACGTCGAGCGCCGCCTTGCGGATCGCCTCGGCGTCGAAGCCGCCGTACTTCGCCTTGGCGACCGGCAGCACGTTGTTGAGCAGCACCCAGGTCTGGTTGAAACCCATCGACACGTGCGGCGGCACGTCGGTCGCGTTGGTCTTGGCGCGGTAGCGCTCGACCATGATCTTGATCAGGTCGCCCATCCCGGGCGCCAGGCTTTCCGGCTTGAGCAGCTGGGCCGGCACCGGGTCGATGTTGCAGAAGTTGTCGATGTCCTTGCCGAAGGTGGCGCGCAGCTTGTCGAGCTGGCTGTAGCCGGCGCCGTTGCCGATCAGCATTTTGAAGCGCAGCCCGGCCTCGCGCGCCTGGCGCAGGAACAGCGTGATGTCGGGATTGTAACCGACCTGCGAGATGATGTCGGGGTGCGCCCGCTTGAGCTTGGTGACGAGCGAGGAAAGATCGGGCGCCGCGGCCGAATAGCCCTCGCGCATGAGGACCTGGATGGCCTTTTCCTTGGAGAAGCGTTCGGTCGCCTCGGCGACCCCGACGCCATAGGGACCGTCTTCGTGGATGATCGCGAGTTTGACGTCCTTCGGGTCGACGCCGAGCTTGGCCTTGGCGTTTTCGGCGAGGAAGGTCGCCGCGGCCTGGCCGTACTGGTCGGAGTGGATTTGCCCGCGGAACACGTAACGCAGGTTGCGGTCCTTGAACACCGCTGTCGCGATCGCGGTGGTGATCCACAGGATCTTCTTCTGTTCCTCGACCTTGGCCGCCAACGGGACGGCATGCGCGCTCGCGTAGACGCCGAGCACGATCTCGACCTTCTCCTGGCCGAGCAGCCGTTCGACCTCGTTGATCGCCACGTCGGCCTTGCTCTGCGAATCGGCGTTGATGGGCTCGACCTTGTACTTGCCGGCGATGCCGCCCTTTTCGTTGACGAGGTCGATGGCGGTCTGGGCGCCGATCGCGCAGGCGACCGAGCCGGCGGCGGCGAACGGGCCCGACAGGTCGTAGATGACGCCGATGCGGATCGGCGGCTCCTGGGCGCGCGCAAGCCGGCCGGTCAGGCTCGCGGCGGCAAAGGTCGCGGCCGAATGCTTGAGCAGCGATCGGCGTGAGGTCTGCATGAATCCCTCCCTGGATTGCCGGCCGCGCCGCCGGTCGTTCGTGTCGTGCCCGGCCGCAGTATTTGGCGCGGCCCCGGTGGAGTCAACGCGGGCCGCGGCTTCGCCTTGCGCGCTTTCGTCTTGCCGCGCGGCCGGTCGCCTGACGCGATTTCGCGCGCGCCGGCGCGGGCCCCCTCGCCGCAGGTCTCTTTGCGTTGGCGGCGCGCACCAGGCTTTCGACCTTGTCGAGCCGCCCCGACCAATATTCCCATGCCCGCTCGACCGGCCCGGGCTGAAGATTGTGCTGCGCCGCGAGCGCCGCCTCGCCCGCCGTCAGCGGGCCGACCGCGCCAAGCGCGTGGGCGCGCCATTGATGTTCGGCGTTGCGGGCGGAATAGATCGAGCGGAACACCACCTGGTGCAGGTTGTCGCCGACGACCGTCGCGCCGTGCCGGCGCATCAGCACCATGGCGTGGGAGCCGAGCGCGCGCGCGAGCGAGCGACCCTCCTCCGGCTTGATCACGAGCAACGAGGTGTCGCCGAACTCGTCGCGGCTGTCCCAGAACGGCGCCTTGGCGCCCATGGTGGCGCCGAGATG
>DASZJC010000355.1:0-13741 GCA_035948495.1 Xanthobacteraceae bacterium
CGCCGAATACTGCATCAAGAAGGTCGAGGTGACGGAATATCCCGAGCTCGGCATGGAGGCGATCTGGCGCATCGAGGTCGAGGATTTCCCCGCCTTCATCGTGATCGACGACAAGGGCAACGATTTCTTCAAGGAATTGAATCTGGGGTAGTTCGTCGCCGATCTCCGACTCGTCATGCCCCGCAAAAGCGGGGCACCCAGTAATCGCTAACGCCGAAAATACTTTGAAAGCCGACGTTTACTGGATCATCCGCTTACGCGGATGATGACGCCGCACCTTGTATTCCTCCTTGCCCCCGGAACTAAGTTGGGCGCGGCCCGTGTCGTACCGGGGTTGCCCCGCGCCGGCCGCGCTCGTAGCGCGGCAGAGTGTCCGCGGTTTCGAACCAAGGCAGCTGTTCGGCGACATGCACGTGGCAGGTCGGGGCGACGGCAGCCGGTTCGTCGAGCGTCCCGACGTAGAGGTCGATCTGATCCGGCCGCCGGTCCGACTCATAGGCGATCGGCGAGCCGCAGCGCCCGCAGTGGGTGCGCCGCACGCCCGGCGACGACGCGTAGACCGTCGGCGTCCCGCCGGTGAGGCGGAACGAACTCTTCGCGACGCACACGAAGGTCGCGACCGGCGACGACGTGTGGCGCCGGCAGCTCTCGCAGTGGCAGTGCAGCGTCGCGATCGGATCGCCCCGGTACTCGTAGCGAATGTCGCCGCACAGGCAGCGGCCTCGGACCGTTTGTTCGCTCGTCACGTCACCACTCCCCGATCGTCCGCCGCAGCGCCGCGGCCGTTTGTATGCGACAATAGCATCGAGGGAGGACGCTTCGTGCGCTACCTTGACGAAGAAGCCGTCCGCCGGCTGCTGCGCTGGGACGAGCTGATCCCGGCCATGGAGGCGGCGCTCGGCGCGTTCTCGCGCGGCCGGGTGCTCCAGCCGGTGCGCAACATGCTTACCATCGAGGAGGGCAAGCGCTACGTCGCCGTGATGCCGGCGGTCGCCGCGGACGCGATGGGCGCAAAGCTCGTGAGCTTCTATCCCGGCAACGCGGGCACCGGCGTTGCCACCCACCACGCGCTGATCGTGCTCATGCGCACCGACACCGGCGAGCCGCTGGCGGTGATGGACGGGCGGCTGATCACCGAGATGCGCACCGCCGCGGTCTCGGCGGCCGCCACCAAGCATCTGGCAGCGCCCGACGCCCGCGTGCTGGCGCTGCTCGGCAGCGGCGTGCAGGCGGGCGCCCATCTGGAGGCGCTCTCGCAGGTGCGCCGTTTCACGCAGGTGCGGGTGTGGAGCCGCACGCCCGAGCACGCGCGGCGTTTCGCCGATGCGCACGGCGCCACGGCGATGGAGGCGGAGGCCGCGGTGCGCGGCGCCGACGTCGTCGTCACCGCCACGGCCGCGCTCGCGCCGGTCCTCAAGGGCGCCTGGCTCAAGCCGGGCGCGCACGTCAACGCGGTCGGCGCGCCGCGGCCGACCTGGCGCGAACTCGACGACGAGGTGATGGCGAACACGCTGATCGTCGACTCGCGCGAGGCGGTGCTCAAGGAATCCGGCGACGTGATCCTGTCGAAAGCCGCGATCTTCGCGGAGATCGGCGAGATTTTCGCCGGCATGAAGCCGGCGCCGACCGGCACGACCGTGTTCAAATCGGTCGGGATCGCGGCCGAAGACATCGCCGCCGCTCGGCTCGTAGCCGCGGCCGCCGCGCGCGCAGCTTGAGCCGCCAGTATCCCGTGGACTCCGGCATGGACCGCCGGCTACATCCTGGCGGGCGCGGATGCGCCGCGGAGCCAAGATCCCATGACCTTTGCAGCGTTACGGCGGCGCGCGCCGCTTGCGGCAGCGGCTTTGGCTGCCGTCCTCCTCGGTGCCGTCCCCGCCGCGGCCGACTGCGCGAGCGAACTCACCGCCAGCCAGCAGAACCTGGAGCGCACCCGCACGGCGGTCGGCGCGGCCGCCACCAGCCCGGATGCGGAGAAATGCGCCGCCGACCGCCGCTACTACGCGGCGCTCATCAAGGTGCGCGAGGTCTTCTCCCGCTGCGACACCGGCGCCAAGAAGGGGGATAACGCCGCCCAGCTCAAGGTCGCGATCGACGATTTCAAGACGAAGATGCCGCGCGGCTGCCGGCCGTGATGCCCGTTTCGGACGACTGGTCCGCTGCGACGACCTTGAGCGCGAACGCGTAGGCGAGCGCCACTTCCTTGAGGCGGTCGAACCGCCCGGCCGCGCCGGCGTGACCCGCCTCCATGTTGGTGCGGAACGCGATGAGGTTGCCGTCGGTTTTTTTCGCCCGCAGCCGCGCCACCCATTTGGCCGGTTCCCAATACGTGACGCGCGGGTCGGTCAGGCCTGCCAGCACCAGCATGGGCGGATAGGCCTGCGCCTGCACGTTGTCGTAGGGCGAATAGGCGCGGATGTCGCGGAACGCTTGCGGATCGACGATCGGGTTGCCCCATTCCGGCCATTCCGGCGGCGTGAGCGGCAGCGTGTCGTCGAGCATCGTGTTGAGGACGTCGACGAACGGTACTTCGGCGATGATGCCGCCGAACAGGTCGGGCCGGAGGTTGGCGACCGCCCCCATCAACAGGCCGCCCGCCGAACCGCCGTGGGCGACGACCTTGTCCGGCGCGGCCCAGCCCGACTCGACCAGATAGGCGGCGGCGGCAATGAAGTCGCGGAACGTGTTCGGCTTGCGCGAAAGCTTGCCCTCGCGATACCAGCGCCAGCCTTTCTCGGTGCCGCCGCGCACGTGGGCGATGGCATAGACGAAGCCGCGATCGACGAGCGACAGGCGGCTGGTGCTGAACGCGGCCGGCATCGCCATGCCGTAGGCGCCGTAGCCGTAGAGCAGGCACGGCGCGCTGCCGTCGCGCGCGAGGCCCTTGTGATAGAGCACCGAGATCGGCACGGTCTCGCCGTCGGCCGCCGGCGCCATCAGGCGCCGCGTCACGTAGGCGGTGGGGTCATGGCCGCTCGGCACCTTCTGGCGCTTGCGCAAGGTGCGGGTGTGGGCAGCCAGGTCGTAATCCCACACTTCGGCGGGCGTGGTCATCGACGAATAGGTGAAGCGCAGGAGATCGGTCGCGAACTCGAAATCGGTCTCCATGCCGAGCGAATAGGCCTCCTCGGCAAAAGCGATCGCGTGCTCTTCGCCCGAGCCGAGATGCCGCGCCACGATCCGCGGCAGCCCGTCCTCGCGTTCGAGCCGCACCAGCCAATCGTGCAGCAGGGCGAAGGCGAGCAGATAGACGCCCGGCCGGTGCGGGACGAGGTCGCGCCAGTGTTCGCGCCCGGGCGTTCGCAGCGGCGTCCAGGCGATCTTGAAGTCTTCTGCGCTGTCGCAATTGGTGCGGATGAGCAGCACCTCGTCCCCGAACAGATCGGGATGGTGCTCGACCGCGTAGCGCACCGAGGTCTGCCGAGCGGCGACCACGACCGGAACCGCATCCGGCACGGTGAGATCGATCAGCCGCGATTCCGCGGTGTCGTGATCGTGGATCGAGATTTCGGCGAACCGGCCCGATTGCAGGCTCGATACCGAGACGAAGAACCCGGGCTCGGGTTCCTCGTAGACCAGCACATCGCTGTCCGACGGCGTCCCCAGCCGGTGCCGATAGACCCGCGACGGGCGATGGTTGCGATCGAGCCGCACGTACAGGAACGTCCGCGCGTCCGCGCCCCACACCACCGCGCCGGTGGCGTCCGCGACGGCATCGGGCAAATCCGCGCCGGTTGCGAGATCGCGCACCCGGATGGTGTCGAACTCCGACCCGGCTTCGTCGGACGACCACGCCAAGAGCGCGTGGTCAGGGGAATGACGGACGCCGCCGAGCCGGAAGTAGTTCTTGCCGGCGCCGAGCGCGTCGCCGTCGAGCAGGATCTGCGCCGATCCGCCCGCGCGCGGCTGCCGGCAGACGATCGGATGCTGGCCGCCTTCGCGATAGCGCACGTAATAGGCGTAGCGGCCGTCGGCGCTCGGCACCGTCGATTCATCCTCCTCGATGCGGCCTTTCATTTCCGCAAAGAGGGCATCCTGCAGCGGGACGGTGTCGGCAAGCGCCGCCGCCGCGTAGGCGTTTTCGGCCTCGAGGTACGCGCGGATCGCCGGATCGAGAGTTACCGGATCGCGCATCACCTCCTGCCAGTTCGCCGCCTTGAGCCAGGCATATTCGTCCGTGAGCGCGACGCCGTGCCAGGTCGACGCGTGCGGCCGCGGCTCGGCGCGCGGCGCGTCGAGCAAAGGGGCGGGCGAACGGTCGGCGCGCTCGAGCATGGACGGGATCGATTCTCGCGGCTTGGATCATCCGGCCGGGGCCGGCGGAGGCATCAGCCCGGCGATAGCTGCGGGCGGGTCGGCTACGTCTTGTCGCCCGACGGCGCGAACTTGAGCGCGGTGCCGTTCATGCAATAGCGCAGTCCGGTCGGCTGCGGGCCGTCGGGAAACACATGGCCGAGATGCGCCTCGCACGCCGCGCAGCGAACCTCGGTGCGGCGCGTGAACCAGGATCGATCGTCGTGTTCGCGGACCGCATCGGCGTCGAGCGGCGCCGAGAAGCTCGGCCAGCCGGTGCCGGAATCGAACTTCGTATTCGAGGAGAAGAGCGGCGCGCCGCAGCATACGCAGCTGTAGTTCCCCGCGCGTTTCTCGTCCCAATAGGGGCCGGAGAACGCGCGTTCGGTGCCGTGCTCGCGGGTGACATGATACTGTTCCGGCGTCAGCGCCGCGCGCCATTCCGCCTCGCTCTTCGTCACCTTGGGCTTGGTGTGCGTGGTGTCGGCCATGATCAACCCCTCAGTCTGATGTTCTGCCGCACACATGGGCGGGCGGCCACGCGGACACAAGTCATGCCCGGTCAATCCGAAGTGATAGACGGACATCTCGCGCGCGCAAGGGGCGGACATCGCGGATTTGCCCGGATCGTCCCGGCCTCTACCGGCTGGGCGCGACACTATATTTGCGACGGCGGTAATTCCAAGGAGAGCCATAATATCGGCGCAGGCCTATGCTGTCTTGCGCGAGATTTTACTTGCCACGCCGCAACCAATACTAGATAAATCGTCACAGCGACCTTTGACCGGCCGACCCCCAGCCCGGTCAAAGCCGAAACCGAATGCAGGACGCGCGAGGACGATGAGCGAAAATCCCAAGAGCGGCGACTTCATCGAGCTGACCGCCGGCATCGTGTCGGCCTACGTGAGCAACAATACGGTCGCGGCCGCGGACATTCCGAGCCTGATCAACCAGGTACACTCGGCCCTGGTGCGCGTGTCGGGCAGCCACGGCGAAGCGCCGTCGGATACGTTGAAGCCGGCCGTGCCGGTCAAGCGGTCGATCACGCCCGAATACATCGTCTGTCTCGAGGACGGAAAGAAGTTCAAGTCGCTCAAGCGCCACCTGCGCACCCAGTACAACATCACGCCGGAGCAATACCGGGAGAAATGGGGCCTGCCGCCCGACTACCCCATGGTGGCGCCGAATTACGCGGCCGCCCGTTCGCAGCTGGCGCGGCAGATGGGGCTCGGGCAGCAGCGGCGGCGCCGCACCAAATAAAGCGAGCAGGAATCCGTTACGCCGCGACCGCGAGCGCCGAGCGGGCATCGGCCTTGATGCGCTCGACCATCGACTTGAAGCCGTTCGAGCGCTGCGGCGTGAGGTGCTCGCGCAGCCCGAGCTTGTTGAACAGCGCGATCGCGTCGCGCTCGAGAATGTCGCGCGCGGACTTGCCCGAATAGAAGGCGAACAGGATGGCGATGAGCCCGCGCACGATGTGCGCGTCGCTGTCGCCCGCGAACGTCAGCACCGGGCCGCCCGCGCCGTTGGGCGCGACGCTCGTCGACAGCCACACCTGGCTGGCGCACCCCTGGACCTTGTTGGCGTCCGTGCGCGTGGCCTCGGGCAGCGGCGTCAACTCGCGTCCCAGCTCGATGACATAGCGATAGCGATCGTCCCAATCGTCGAGGACGGCAAAGTTGTCGATGATCTCGTCGATCGTCATGGCCTGCGCCCGCGCCCGATCCCGGACGCGACCTCGATATAGGCGCGGGTCGCGCCGGGGTCGAGCCCGGCGCGCGACATGCGGCGCGAGAAAGTCGAGATTCGGGGATGTGGTCAGGCGGGATGTCGGGCGTCGGCGTTGCGGCGCGGCTGCGGGCCGCGCCAGGGGAGCGCCACGTCGGCGGGCGTGAGCGTGTTCTGCGACGGCTTGCGCGCGCCTGCGACCTGTTCGGCGGGGCCCCGTGCCGGCTCGTGCCCGACTTTGTCGCCAATGAACTCGTAGAGCATTTTGGCGCCGGCCTGCGCCTTGTAGCCGAACTCGACCAGCGCCTGCGAGCCGACCGCACAGGCGTCCGGCTGGCGCACGCAGAACTGGCGCATGTCGGAGACCACGGCGCCGGTCGCGGAGACCGCATCGCCCGTGGCGATCTGCGGCGGCGGCGCGCCCTGCTGCGCGCGTTCGCTCGGCATCAGCAGAACGACGATGGTGAGCCAGAACGCCAACTTGAGAAGGAACCGCATGGCCCTGTCCCTGATCCCCGCGGGTTGTTGTTCTTTTCCCGCATTGGATCACGCTAGCAGACAGGCTTGAAAGCCGAGTTCGCGATTTTGCCTGTATTCGTCGCGAATGCGCGGCGAATTTTCGTAAAACTTGAAGCATCGCCGGACGCCATTTGGGCGCCGCATCGAGTCGCGGCCGTCGCCGTCGCCGGTAACCCCGCGCACCGCGAACCGAACGCATGTTCGCCGGGCGGCGCGTCTCAACCGGGCGTTCACCATGACCGATAAAATGCGCTCGACCCTCGACCCGCGGCCCGTGCCGGCGACGCGTGACCGGACGGGTAGCCCGCGACCTTAGCGTTCGCTTAAGCGACCTCTGGGACCATCCGGCGCGCGGCAGGGGTGCGTCGCGGGCGGGACGTGTTGCACAGCGTTGCGTCTCCTTTACGCCGGTTCGCGACGATAACGACGCGCCCTCGAACATCGGGGTGAAGAAGGGTGCCTGACCTCGACGAGACCTATCGGGCGATTGCGGCCGACCGCGACCGCTTCGACGACGACGACCGCTCGTTGTGGCGCGCGGCGCTGGCGCGTGTCCTCGGCCGGCATCCGCGCGACGCGATCGCGCTTGCCGCGGTCGCGCTTGCCGTCGGCGCGATCCTCGTCAACGCGCTGCATCTGCAACCCGGGCCGCATCCGGCGCCGATTTTCAAGATCAGGCCGCGGCCGGTGGCGTCCGGCGAGGTCAATACATTGGCCTCGCTCGGCGCCCGCCCGCCCGATGTCCCGACCGCCCGCGCCGACACGGGAACCCCGATGACGCGGCCGCGCACCGACGTCGTCGCCGACATCCAGCGCGAGCTTGCGAAGCGCAATTTCTACGACGGTCCCGCCGACGGCATCAGCGGACCCAAGACCGACGTCGCGATCCGCGACTTCATCCAGGCGGCCGGCTTGAAGATCGCCGCCGAGCCGAGCGACGACTTGCTGCGCGCGCTCGCGCGCTCGCCGGTCAAGGCGCCGGCGGCGCGTGTCGCCGGCGGGCCGGCGCGCGTCGATCCGATCGCCGAATTGATCGAGCCGTCGACGAGGCGCGTGCTGGCGGTCCAACGCGCGCTCGCCGAGGCCGGCTACGCGCAGATCAAGCCGACCGGCGTGTTCGGCCCCGAGACCCGGGCGGCGATCGAGAAATTCGAGCGCGAACGCAAGCTGCCGATCACCGGACAGATTTCCGACCGGCTGATGCGCGAGCTTGCCGTCCTCACCGGAGAGCCGCTCGAATAGAGCATGATCCCGAAAAAGCCGGCGGGGCCGACCGGCGCAAGACGTGCTACGACTTCGCGCCACGCCGTCACAGCCCCGTAACAGCGATGCGTCTTAAATCCGGCATCTGGGTTTCAGCCTATTTGCGCCGTCGCCACATCGACGGCACGTTTGCCGTGGTGCGCCGGCGCGGCGCCGAGGAAGCGGGTGCGATCTTCATCAAGATCGACCGGCTCGACGGCACGGCGGAGCTTTACGGTCCGGCGCCGCAGACCGCGTTCGAGGATTCCCGGCCCGCCGACCGCGCGTTCAGTCCGTGCTTCAAGCAGCAGCCGGTGCCGGCGGCCGAAGCCGACGCCTATCTCAATCGCGAGATCCGCTTCGATTCAGATATTTGGATCGTCGAGGTCGAGGATCGCGCCGGGCGTCACATGCTCGATCAGGTGGTGCCCTGACGCCGCAGCGGGGTTGACGCGTCGCGTCGGGCGGGCTGCGGCTGGCCTGCGGGCGCGAGGCCGCGGCGGGCCGCGTCCATGCCGGCGCGGCGGCCGGCGTCGACCTCGTCGTTCCACAGGGCCGGCTGGTGCATCGCGCGCGCCGGTGTGCTGCTGCGCAGGCTCGCGAGCACCTGCAGCGCCGCGGCGCGCGGCAGGTCGACGTAAAGCTGCGCGAGGGCGAACACCCGCGAGACCGATTCCCCGATCGTCGGATTGACGAACAGCAGGATGCGCACCAGCACTTCCGAGGACATGTCGAGCGCCTTGGCGGCGACGAGCAGCAGCTCGCCGCCGGCATCGTCGACCACGCGCCACGCCACCTCGGCGCTCACGCCGAGCGCGCGCTCGAGTTCGCCGGCGACCTCGTCGGGCCGGCGCGCGAGCGCGGCGGCTTCGAGCCGTTGCACGCTGTCGCTCGGGACTTGCCGGCGCGGCAGCGGATCGGCGGGGTCGAGATTGGCAAGGATCACGCGGCGTTCCTCGCTCGATGCGGCAAGGAACAGGTCGCCGAGGCCGGTCTCGATGCTCGCCGGCGCGGCGGTCGCCGCTGCGCCGATCGCTTGGCGCCATTGCGAGGTGCGCGGCAGGAGCGAGGCGGCGCTCGGGCGTGCCGCGGGCGCGCGCTCGGGCGTGCCCGCGCCGGCGCGGCTGCGGCGTGCGGAGATTGCCGCCGCATGCAGCGCTCCGCATTCCTCCATGATGGCGACGAGTTCCGGTCCGGGCAGGCAGGGCGAATGCCGCAGCACCGGCTCGGCCACGTCGATCACGTCGCGCGCGAGCCGCAGCACGACCGGGCGCGGCGCCGCCGGATAGGTCGCGAGCTTTTGCGCCACGATCGCGCGGGTCGCGACGTCGACGCCGTCGAGCAGGCGCAGCACCAGTTCCGTGTAGTGCGTCTCCTCGTCGAGCGTGTGCGCGGGCTTCTGGACGTAGAGGTCGGTGAGCACCCGCGCGAGGGTCGGGCGCGTATCGACGCCGCGCAGCCGCGCGAGGTCGTCCAGTCCATCGAGATTCGGATTGCCCGGCGCCGTCACCGCAGTCCCCGCGCGTGAAGAGATGCGGCAAATTATCGTTCGCGCGTTAGCGGACCCTTAACCAACGCCTTTATGCGGCCGTAACAGAGCATTAACCATATTTGCGGCCTAATCAGGCGGGTCCTCGGCGGTGGCCGCATTGCGGCGGCGCCGAGGGGCGGGGGTTGCATGGGGACGGTGATCAAATTCCCGGACGAGCGGGTCGCCGGCGGCGAGCGCAGCGCGCGCGGCGCCGGCGCCACCATCGTCATCCTTCCGGTGATCCGCATCGAGCGCGGCCCGGACGGGCCGTCGGGCGGACTCGAGCCGGGAGCAAGCACGCCGGGCCGCAAGCGGCGCCGGCGCGGATCGCGATGATCAAACACTTGCGCGGGGCGCGCGGGCTTGCCGCCGGCGCGCTCGTCCTCTCCGCGCTGACGCTCGGTTCGGCCGCTGCCGGCGACCTCGGCCGTGCCGATCCGAACTTTTGGGACGGGCTGCTGCCCCGGCAGCTTTACCTGGGTCCGGTCGCGCCGCTCTCGTTCCCGCCGTCATTCTTCCCGCATTCGCTCTATCCGCTGACCGACGACGAAGCGTCGCTGCGCGAACAGGCCTTCTCGATACTCCAACCGCCGCAGCACCGGGAAGTTTGGAACACGTTGGTCGAGAGCTTCGCCCAGGCGACGGCGTTCCCGCTCGATATCCTGCGGTTCGATCGCTACGCTTATGCCAACATGCTGATCGGCATGCCGTACGCGTCGGAAGCCGGACGATATTCGCGCCTGATCGACGACGTGGGCAGCGACTATTTGTTGCTCGGGGCGTTCATGACCACCGCCTGCCGCGTCGTCGACATGGATGCCCGGCGCGCGCGCAGCCTCGCTTACGTGCAGGGCTTCACCGAGTTCGAGATCGGCAATGCGCTGGCGCGCAACAACGAAAATCGGATTCTGATCGAAGGGGTCGAACTCACGCTCGACGATCGGGTCTGGTCCTACCGTTATGCGGTCAATCGCCTCGTCGTCGCGGTGCCTTCGCGGCTTGCGGTCCAGGCGGAACGCGCGGTCGAGCGCTACGCCGTGCAGGTTGCCGCGATCGCGCCCTACCTCGCCCAATGCATCCCGGCGGTGGCCGTGGTCGAGCATGGCCCGCCGGCTCCCATCATCACCAAATAGCCGTCACGCATGATCTGTAATGACGCCGCCGCAGGCGCGGCGCGGCTATGGCGTTTTCGTCCGCCGGCGGATACTCAGGGGAGGTAGGACAGTCGAGGCACCATGGATCACCTGACGCAGAACTGGCGGGTGCAAAAGCCCGTTGCGGTTTCGCGCGGCGGCATCGTCGTCTCGCAATATCGCGCGGCCGCCGCGGCCGGCGCCGACATGCTGCGCGCCGGCGGCAACGCGGTCGATGCCGCGGTCGCCACCGCCTTCGCGCTCGCGGCGCTCGAGCCGTGGAACAGCGGGCTCGGCGGCATCGGCTACATGCTGGTGCAGCGCCCCGGCGCGCCCGCGCAGGTGATCGACTTCGGCGCGGTGTCGCCGCGCAAGCTCGATCCGGCCGCGTTCCCGCTCACCGGCAAGGCGGGTGCGGAGTTGTTCGCCTGGCCGCAGGTCGAGGACGACCGCAACATTCGCGGGCCGCTGTCGATCGCCGTGCCGGGCTCGGTCGACGGCTACGGTCTCGCCCTCGAGCGCTTCGGCGCGCTGCCGTTTGCCCGGGTGGTCGAGCCGGCGATCGCGCTCGCAGAGGCCGGGCTGCCGGTCGATTGGTACGTCAGCCTGAAGATTCTCGCCGTCGCCGAGGACTTGCGCCGCTATCCGGAAAGCCGCCGCGTCTGGCTCAGCGGCGACGTGCCGCCGATCCACCGGGTCGGGACGCCGATTCCGCGGGTCAAGCTCGCCGGGCTCGCCGACACGCTGCGCCGGCTCGCCCGCGCCGGGCGGCGCGATCTCTACGAGGGCGAACTGGCGCGCGCGCTCGCGCGCGACATCGGCGCGGCCGGCGGCGTGCTGTCGGGGGAGGACCTCGCGCAATATCGCGCGCACATGGTCGAGCCGACGCGGTTCGCTTATCGCGGCAGCGCGGTTGCCGGCGGGCCGCAACTGACCGCCGGGCCGACCTTGCGCGACGTGCTCGCCGGCCTCGAGCGCGAGCGTCTCGGCGCGCGGCCCGATGCGGCGTTCTTCGTTGCGCTCGCGCAGACGCTCGAAGCCGCCTACGACCGGCGCCTGCGCTCGATGGGCGACGTCGAACGGCTCGACGCGTCGACCACCCACGTGAGCGCGCTGGACCGCGACGGCATGATGGTCGCGCTCACCACCACATTGCTGTCGAGCTTCGGCAGCCGGTTCGTCTCGCCCTCGACCGGCATCCTCATGAACAACGGCATCATGTGGTTCGATCCGCGGCCGGGCGGGCCCAATTCGCTCGGTCCGGCCAAGCGTCCGCTGTGCAACATGTGCCCGGTGATCCTCGCGCGCGACGGGAGGCCGTGGCTTGCCGCGGGCGCGTCGGGCGGACGCCGCATTCTCGCCGCGGTGACGCAGCTTCTCAGCTTCGTGGTCGATTTCGGGCTCGATGCGGCGGCCGCGGCGCATCATCCGCGCATCGACGTGAGCGGCACCGGCACCATCGACGCCGACCGGCGGCTCGCGCCGGAGATTTTCTCCGCGTTGCGGGGGTGCGGCAAGGTCGCCGCGGTCGAGCACGTCGTCTATCCGCTCAACTTCGCCTGCCCGAACATGATCGTGCGGCGCCCGGACGGCGATTGGGAAGGCGTCGCGGACGTGATGAGCCCGTCGTCGGGAGCGGTGGGCGAATAGCGAATAGCGAATAGCGAATAGCGAATAGCGAGACATCCCGCTTGCTGCTTCACTACTCGCTATTCGCTACTCCCTATTCGCCCTTCACTGCGGCTGCGGGCGGCAGCGCGCGGCGGCGAGCGTGCGGCGCGCCGCCGGCATCTGGCCCGGTTCGGCCGCGAGCGCCTTGAGCACGATCAGCCCGGTCGGCGTCGGCGATTCCACGATCAGCCGGTCCGCCGCGGTCACGTCTTCCTCTTCCGGCATGTCGGCATGCTGCTCGGCGGTCATCAGGTCGAGTTCGATGACCCGGCGGCCGGCGGCGCGATCGTTGATGGCGTAATAGGCGATGCCTTTGCGCGTGTAGAACGACACCGACGTGTAGGCCTGGCTCACCGGCGCGGTGAGCTTGAGCGGCGCGGCGGTGAGGTCGTAGCGGCATACCGCGGCCGCGAAGGCGGGATCGGTGAACGGCAACAGCGCGGTTGCCGGCGCCGGCTCGGGCAGCGGCACCACGGTGTTCACGGCCGCCATCGGCGCGAGCCGCGAGTAGGCGTCGCGCGTCGCCGTCGTCGGCAGCGCCAGCACGGTGGCGAGATGCACCATGCCGCCAAGCACGATGCCGCCCATGAGCCACATCAGCCAGCGGATCATGTGCACGCCCTCGCGACGACCGCCGGCATCGGCGCCTCGCGGTTGGCGCCGGTCGCGACCCCGACCGGGGTGTCGTAGAGCCGCAGCATGAGCACGTAATGCTCCGCGCCGCCGGTCGGCAGCCAGTTGCCGGCGCGCGCGCGCGGCGCGGCGACGATCTCGAAGGTTCCGTCCGCCGCCCGCACGAGTTCCTGGCTGGTGAAGCCGTAGCGGTTGGCCGAATTGGCGACCAGGCGTCCTGCGGGATCGTACAGCGTCAGGGTCCAGAAGCGGGCGGCCGGCGTCGTGCCGCGCAGCACCACGTCGCAACGGCCGTCGAGCGGACGTCCGGTGTCGTCGTTGCGGGCGAGGAAGGCGACGCCGTCGCCGAGACCGACCGGTAGTTGGCCGGTGCGGGCGATGCCGGCGCGGGCATAGGGATCGATGTCGACGCTGCCGGAGCGCGGCGAGGCGCTCCACGCGCCGATCTGCACCGCCCCGAACGCGGTCCCGCGCGTGAGCGCGAACCAGGTGGCGCCGAGGCCGAGCGCAGCGGCGACCAGGATGGTGAGGAAGGATCCGAACAGGAGTTTCACGATGGCTCCAACATCGTCACATTCAAATCGGAGCGCCGGCACCCGCGGCCGCTCGCGCGCGGCGCGCCGCGGTCAATCGCCGCGCACCGGGGTCGTTGCGCCGGAGGCGGACGCGACGGCGCCCTCGCGCTCTGCGCCGGCGCCGCGCTGGGCCCCGGCGGGCGGAACCGTGGCGAGCGCGCGCGCGGCGTTCTCCATCATGCGCTCGACCCGCACCAACACGTCGGCGGCGTGGCGATTCAATTGCACCGGATGCGGCGGGGCCTCGTTCGGGGCGGCCTCGGACACGACCGGTTGCTTGGGTTGCGACGCGGGGCCGAGGCCGGGCAGCGGTTTGATCTCGATGCCCTGATGCGCATAGGTCATGATCTCGTGCCACGTCATCGCCGGAAGCGAGCCGCCGGTCATGCGGTTGGTGGGGCTGTAGTCGTCGTTGC
>DASZJC010000356.1:0-2898 GCA_035948495.1 Xanthobacteraceae bacterium
ATTCTCTCCCAAATTAGCGCTGCGATGTCCGGGCCGCCGAGCCGCTTGACCGCCCGGATGCCGGTCGGCGAGGTGACGTTGATCTCGGTCAGGTAGCCGTCGATCACGTCGATGCCGACGAACAGGAGGCCGCGCTCGCGCAGCGCCGGACCGAGCCGGGCGCAGATGTCGCGCTCGCGCGCGGTGAGATCGGTCGCCTCGGCGGCGCCGCCGCGCACCATGTTCGAGCGCAGGTCGTCCGCCTGCGGCACGCGGTTGACCGCGCCGGCGAACTCGCCGTCGACCAGGATGATGCGCTTGTCGCCCTGCTTTACCGCCGGCAGATAAAGCTGCACGACCCAGGGCTCCTTGAGCATGGTCGCAAACAGGTCGTAGAGCGAGCCGAAATTGGCGTCCTCGCGCGCCAGCCGGAACACGGCGGCGCCGCCGCAGCCGTACAGCGGCTTCATCACGATGTCGCCGTGCTCGGAGCGGAATTGCTTGATCTCGTCGAGGTCGCGGGTGACGAGGGTCGGCGGCATCAGGTCCGGGAACAAGGTGACGAAAATCTTCTCCGGCGCGTTGCGCACGTTGGCCGGATCGTTGACCACCAGCGTGCCGGGCTGAATGCGTTCGAGCAGGTGCGTGGTCGCGATATAGGCGAGATCGAACGGCGGATCCTGCCGCAGCAGCACCACGTCGAAATCCGTAAGCTCGACCCGCCGCGCCTCGCCGAGGGTGAAATGGCTGCCCGCGCGGTCGGCGACTGAAAGCGGGCGCACGGTCGTGAACACGCGGCCGTCCCGCAGGGCGAGGCGGTCGGGCGTGTAATAGGCGAGCGCGTGGCCGCGCGCCTGGGCTTCCAGCAGCAGGGCAAATGTCGAATCGCCGTGAATATTGATCCGCTCGATCGGATCCATCTGCACGGCGACGGAAAGCCCCATCTGCGTGTTTCCCCGGAGCAACCCCGAAAACCCGTAGTTAACACATTATGGCCATTGTCCACGACGGGGACCCGCCCGGCCGCCGGGCGGGAGGTTGTCGGGGTCGGAATGTTCAGCCTGCCGAAGCTCTCGATCGCCGCCAAGCTCTACACGATCTTCGCCCTGCTGGCGGCCGCCACAATGGCGCTCGCCGCCGTCGCGCTTTTCAACTGCCTGCGCCAGGCCGCGCTCACCAGCGAGGTCGAAGCCGCGTCCCAGGGCGCGCTCAACGTCGAGCGCGTCGATGCCATGATCTACGCTGTGGTGATGGAGTCGCGCGGCATCTACATGTCCTCGGAGCCGGCAACGGTCCAAGTCTATGCGGACGGCTTGCGCCAATTCAACAAACGCCTCGCCGCGATAATGGACGACTGGAAGCGGCTCGAGCACGCCAGTGGCGACACGCACTTCGGCGAGTTCGCGGCGCGGGTCGAACAATTCCTGAACTTTCGCGAGGAGCTTGCGCGCCGCGGCACGGAAGTCAGTCCGGCCGCGGGCCGCGAGTGGGGAGACAACGACGCCAATCGCACGGTGCGCAAGGCGCTCAATAAGGACATCGAGCGGTTGGGAAAGTTCTATGACGACAAGCTCAAGCGGCTCTACGCCGAGCTCGACCGGGATGTCAGCCGTACCTCTCTGATCCTCGCCGCGCTCGCCGTCGCGGCGATCATGCTGGTCGCTTTCGGCATCGGCATCATCTGGCGCGCGGTGGCGCGGCCGCTCGCCCGGATCGCGCGCGTCACCGAGGCGGTCGCCGCCGGGACCGCGGTGAGCATCCCGTTCGGCGAACGCCACGACGAGGTCGGCGCGCTCGCGCGCTCGATCGGCGTGTTCCAGGACGCCATGCGCCGCAACGACGAACTCAACCGCACCATCGTCGAGGAAGCGCATACGCGCGCCACGCGGCAGGACGTGCTGGCCGCGGAGATCGACCGCTTCGGCGGCGAGGTCGAGGCGACGGTCGCGGAGCTTGGCCACATCGCCGAACGGATGGTGGAAGCCTCCGCGCAGCTCGCCGGCGCGGCGGATCAGGCCTCGAGCCGCACCGACAGCGCCACGACCGCGTCCGACGAAGCCTCGAGCAACGTGCACGACATCGCCTCCGCGGCCGAGGAACTGTCCGCCTCGGTCATGGAGATCGACCGGCAAGTGTCCCATTCGAACACGATCGCCGCCAAGGCGGTCGACGAGGCCGAGCGCACCAACGTCGAGATCAAGGCGCTCGACGATGCCGCCAAGCGCATCGGCGACGTGGTCAAGCTGATCACGGCGATCGCCGAGCAGACCAATCTGCTGGCGCTCAATGCGACCATCGAGGCGGCCCGCGCCGGCGAGGCGGGGCGCGGCTTCGCGGTGGTCGCCAACGAGGTGAAGGCGCTCGCCGGCCAGACCGCCAAGGCCACCGAGGAGATTTCCTCGCACATCGCCGGCATGCAGCAGGCGACGGTGCGTTCGGTCGACGCCATCGGGGCGATCCAGCGCACCATCCGCGAGGTCGGCAACATCACCGCCACCATCGCGGCCGCCGTGACCGAGCAGGGCGCCGCCACCCGCGAAATCGCGCGCAGCGCCGACATCGCGTCGCGGCGCACGATCGAGACCGTCGCCGAGGTGGGTCGCGTGAGCGAGGCCACCGCCGACACCCGCAGCAACGCCAAGGTCGTCAAGGCGGTCGCCGACGATCTCGGCATGGTCGCCGGCCGCGTGCGCGGCCAGGTCGCGGGCTTCTTCCAGAAGCTCAGATGACGCGAATAGCGAATGGCGAATAGCGAATAGAAAAAGCGCTCATCCCGTTCCCCACTTCCTATTCGCTATTCGCTACTCACCCGTCTTCGTCGAACGCGCCCGGCACGTGCCGCGGCAGCCGCCACGGCACCACCAGCACCGCATCGAAACGCATCGCGCGGGTCGCGTCGTCGGGATGGCGCGCGAGCCA
>DASZJC010000357.1:0-7107 GCA_035948495.1 Xanthobacteraceae bacterium
GAGCAACGCTTCGAGCATGCCGCGGCGCGGCGGGATCGCCGGCGCGACCCCTTCGAGCCGCAAGGCGGTGACCGCCCGGCCGGCCCCCGCGGCGCCGGTCACCTGCGCCGCCGCACCGGCTGGAATGTGGGCGGCGCCGGATACGTCCGCCGGGGACCCGAGCGCCGCCGCCATCGCCCGCACGGCGGTCCGGTCGTCGAGCCCGAACGCCAACAGCGTCTGCTCGGTCTCCGCCCGCGGCAACACCTTGACGGTGACGTCGGTCATTGCCGCCAGCGTTCCCCACGAGCCGGCCAAAACCTTGCACAGGTCGTAGCCGGTGACGTTCTTGACCACCCGCCCGCCCGCCTTGAAGGCCTCGCCGCGCCCGGACACGGCCGAGACCCCGAGGAAATGGTCGCGCGCGGCGCCCGCCTTGATCCGGCGCGGCCCCGACATGTTGGCGGCCAGCACGCCGCCGAGGGTCCCCTTGCTGGGGGCAGCACCGAAGACCGGCCCGCAATCCATCGGCTCGAACGCCAGCTCCTGCCCCTTGCCGCCGATCAGCGCATCGATCTCCGCAAGCGGAGTACCGGCGCGCGCGGACAGCACCAGCTCCTCCGGCTCGTAGAGGGTGACCCCGGTGAGGCCCGACAGATCGAGCGTGAGATCCCATTGCGCGGCGCGGCCGATCGCCCGCTTCGACCGTTGCCCGACGATCTCCAGGGTCTTGCCCGCGCCGACCGCCCATTCGACGACTGCGGCGAGGTCCGTGGCGTCGCGGGGCCTGAGCGTGTCGGTCATCTCCAGGCTCAGAACCGCGGAATGTCCGGGAACGGCAATTGGCCCGCGCGAACGTGCATGCGGCCCAGCTCGGCGCAGCGATGCAGCGTCGGAAACACCTTGCCGGGGTTGAGCAGGCCCTGGGCATCGAAGGCGCACTTGACGCGCTCTTGCTGCGCCAGGTCGATGTCGTTGAACATGACCGGCATCAGGTCGCGTTTCTCGACGCCGACGCCATGCTCGCCGGTGAGCACGCCGCCGACCTCCACGCAGACCTTGAGGATCTCGGCGCCGAACGCCTCGGCGCGGTCGAGTTCGCCGGGCTTGTTGGCGTCGTAGAGGATGAGGGGGTGCAGGTTGCCGTCGCCCGCATGAAACACGTTGGCGACGCGCAGGCCGTATGTGGCCGACATCTCGCGCATGCGGGCAAGCACGTACGGCAGCTTCGCGCGCGGAATGGTGCCGTCCATGCAGTAATAGTCCGGCGAGATGCGCCCGACCGCCGGGAACGCCGCCTTGCGGCCCGCCCAGAACGCCAGGCGTTCGTCTTCCGAGGTCGACGCGCGCACGACGGCGGCGCGGCAGGATTGCGCGATCTTCGTCACGCGCTCGAGCAGATGATCGACTTCCGCCGGCGGCCCGTCCAGCTCGACGATGAGCAGCGCCTCGACGTCGAGCGGATATCCGGCATGCACGAACTCCTCGGTGGCATGGATGGCCGGGGCGTCCATCATCTCCATGCCGCCCGGAATGATGCCGGCGCCGATGATTTTCGCGACGCATTCGCCGGCATCCTCCGACGAGGAAAAGCCGACGAGCACCGCGCGCGCCGTCTCCGGCTTGCGCAGGATGCGCACGGTCACCTCGGTGACGACGCCGAGCAGGCCTTCCGAGCCGGTGACGAGCCCGAGCAGGTCGTAGCCCTCGCTGTCCAGGTGCTTGCCGCCGAGACGCACCACCTCGCCGGTGATCAGCACCATCTCGACGCCGAGCACGTTGTTGGTGGTCATGCCGTATTTGAGGCAGTGCACGCCGCCCGAGTTCTCCGCGACATTGCCGCCGATGGTGCAGGCGATCTGCGACGACGGATCGGGCGCGTAGTAGAAGCCGCGGTGCTCGACCGCCTGGGTGATCGCCAGATTGGTCACGCCGGGCTGAACCACCGCGACGCGGTTGTCGAAGTCGGTTTCGAGGATGCGATTGAACTTGGCCATCCCCAGCAGCACGCCGTCGGCGAGCGGCAGCGCGCCGCCGGAGAGCGAAGTGCCGGCGCCGCGCGGCACCACCTTGATGCCCTCGTCATGGCAATAGCGCAGGATGCGCGCGACTTGCCGGGTCGTGTCGGGCAGCACCACCACCATCGGCAGTTGGCGATAGGCGGTGAGCCCGTCGGACTCGTACGGCCGCATCGCATGCTCGGTTGCGATCACCCCTTCTCCTGGCACGATGCGCCTGAGCGCGCGCACGATCTGCTCGCGGCGCGCCAGCACCGGCGCATCCGGCTCCGGCATCTTGACCGACATTCGCGCGCTCCCGGACGTTGATGACCTTAATTTATGTTATAGCCGCAAAGCTCCAGCCGGGACACGACGAAACGCCGCTTTGGCGGAATTCTGCGTTGACAGGCGCGGCTGCGCCCGCCATTCGAAGCGCGTATTCGCCCACGCAGGCGGACGTCCCCGCCGGGGCGCCCGGCCCGGGGCGACCGCATGGTGAAGCAAAAGGGAGACGCGTAATGCGAATAGCGATCATGGCGGCAATCGCCCTCGCGGCCTCGACGGCAGCGGCTTCGGCGCAGGACGTGACCGCCGGCGAGCAATCGTTCAAGAAGTGCCTCCCTTGCCATTCGGTCGGAGCGGGCGCGAAGAACAAGGTCGGTCCGGAGCTCAACGGCCTCGACGGGCGCAAAGCCGGCACGGCCGAAGGCTTCAATTACAGCGAGGGTAATAAGAATTCGGGAATCACTTGGAGCGAGAGCGTCTTCAAGGAGTACATCAAGGATCCGCGCGCCAAGATTCCGGGCACCAAGATGGTGTTCGCCGGCATCAGGAACGAGCAGGAAGTCAACGACCTGTGGGCCTACCTCAAGCAGTTCGGGCCGAACGGCGAGAAAAAATGACCGCGGGGCGTGCGCTCTCGGTTGATCCCGGTCAAAGGCTCGGGGCCCGGCATGGGCTAGGTTCGCGACAGCCGGGCGCCGGCAAAGGGAGGAAACCGCCATGATCAAGGACCTTGTGGTCAACCTCGCGGTCGGCGGGTCCCGCGGGGACCCGGGCGATTATGCCGTCTCGATCGCCGAAGCTTTCGACGCGCACGTGGCGGCCATCGCCTTTGCCCATGATCCGGTCGTGCCCGCGACCCTGATGGGCGGCATCCCGGCCGATTTCATCGAATCGCAAAGGGCGGAGGCCGAGGCGGCGGCGAGCGCGGCCGTTGCGCGCTTCGAAGAGGCGGCCCGCCGCGCCGGGGTTTCGGCGGAGTCGCGCCTGCTCGCGGCCTCCATCGCCGAGGCGTCCGACCAGTTCGGCCGGATCGCCCGGCGGTTCGACCTCGCGGTGGTCGGCCAGGCCGAGCCCGACAAGGCGACGCCGGAGGAACTGATTGCGGAGACGGCCCTGTTCGAAGCGGGGCGGCCCGTTCTCCTCGTGCCTTACATCCAGAAAACCGGCCTGAAGCTCGACAAGGTCCTGGTGTGCTGGGACGGCAGCCGCAGCGCGGCCCGTGCCGCCGGGGACGCCATGCCGTTCCTGACCCGCGCCGAGGCGATCGAGATTCTCATGGTGTCGGGCGAGCGCGGCAAGGGCGACGAAATCCCCGGCGCCGACATCGGCCAACATCTCGCCCGGCACGGGCTCAAGGTCGAGGTGAAACGCATCGTCGCAACCGAGAGCGACGTGGCGAACACGATCCTCTCCTACGTGGCCGATGCCTCCGCCGATCTCATCGTCATGGGCGGCTACGGCCACTCGCGCCTGCGCGAATTCATCCTCGGCGGGGTGACGCGCGGCATCCTCGAGGCGATGACGGTGCCGACCCTGATGTCGCACTGAGGGCGCGCCCGCCCCGCGCCGCGCGCCTACGCCGCGTCCTCGGGCCCCGGCATGGCGCTCTGCACCACGAGGCCGCGCGCGTGGGCATCGACGATGCCGACCGCGCGCAGCGCAAACAGCGTGAGCGCCTGCACGGCGTCGCGCGCCGTCCCGGCGCTCGCCGCGGCGTCCGGCGCGAGCGGACCGACCAAGCCTTCGAGCAGCGCGCCGACGAGCGCCGGCGCGGCGATGCGAACGTCCTGCTCGGGCAACTGGCCGGCACGAATGGCGGCGGCAAGCCGCGCCTGGACCTCGCCCGCCAGCGCCTTGCGATAGCCGAGCCGCACGGCGTCGATCTCGGGGTCGACCGGCTCGGCGATCACCGCCCAGGCGAGGCGGCGGCGGCCGAGCGCGCGCGCCGCCAAAGTGGTGAGACCAGCGGCCAGCGCCGATAACGGGCCGGGCGCCCCGTCGGCGGCGCGCCGCATCGCCGCAAGCTCGCGCTCGGAGACGGCGGCGACGACCGCCGCGACCAACTCGGTCTTGGACGGAAAATAGCGATAGACCGTCCCGGCCGCGATGCCGGCGCGCGCCGCGACCGGCGCGATCTGCACCGCCGCCATGCCGCCTTCGGCCGCAAGCGCCCGGGCGGCTTCGAGGATCGCCTCCCGGCGCTGGGCCAAGCGGCGAACCACGTTCTCGGTGCGACGGTAGACCATGGATGAATTCGAATTCAACTGTTTAAACGTGAGCAGTGAACGCTAATTCATTCGACGTGAGGCGCCAATAGGCACATAGGGGTAATTTATCGAGGGCTTGTGTCCCTGTGATACAATGTTTCCATGGTGAAGACGCTCGAACTTGCGATCACGAAGGCTGCGCTTCCAGAAGCGGCGCAGGAGCAGCTTGGTCGCGAATTATTGGAGCGGATCGACACTCTCGCCAAGTTGCGTGCAGAAATCGAAGCGGGCGTCCGCGAATTGGACGCCGGCATGGGTGAGGAACTCGACATCGAGGACATCATCAAACAAGCCCGCGATGAGCACGCCAAGCTGGACCGCAAGCCCGTCTGTGCCTCTCACTAGAGACAATTCTCAACACGCCTTCATCGGCAGCTTCGTTAGATTGTAGAACACCGACAACAGCTCATAACCGCTAAATACAATTATAAAGGTCAAACCTAACACTACCGTTGGTTTTTCGTCCTTCAGGCGCCCCAACTCGGATGCATCGAGCGCGGTAACCTCGACGAACAAAATTGTGTAAAGAACAACAGTAAAGACCGTTCCCGCCACGACGTACAAGGTATTGCCTGCTTCGATATTGCAATGTCGATTATAATGGAGATACAGATAGATGATTACAGAAACGATAGCTAGGCCGGCTGCGATTGTATATTTGTTGATGTATTGCATTTACCGCGACCGGACGCTATCTGAGTTGCCTTTTTCCGAGCAATTTGTTCGCCTCTAAAAGAGCTACGACGCTAGCTGTCCCGGCGGCCACCACTAGCGCAGGCAAGATTCCAGTTCCTGCCGTAACTGTTGCGATTAGCCCTCCGGCCGCGCCAGCCAAAACGTCACGAAGCGCGGCGTTCCGCCTTTCCCGGTCGGTCTCAGTCTGTGTGTGTGCCTGCGTCATAGATCCCAGCATACCTTAGGGGTCGCCGAATGGCCATCGGAAAGGCTCTAATTCCTCTCACCCTCCCCTTGCCGCCATCGCCTTTTCGCGCAACGCCGTGAGCGTCGTGGTCGGTGTGATCGCCTCCGGGTCGACCTTGAGGTGGAGGATCGCGGGCTTGCCGGATTTGACCGCGTCCGTGAAAGCCGGCGCGAAGTCGGCCGTCTTGTCGACCGTCGCCCCGTAACCACCGAACGCCCGCGCGTAGGCGGCGAAGTCGGGATTGCGCAATGCGGTCGCGGTGACGCGGCCGGGATACTCGCGCTCCTGATGCATGCGGATGGTGCCGTACATGCCGTTGTCGACGACGATGATGACGACCGGCAAATCGTATTGCACGGCGGTGGCGAACTCTTGGCCGGTCATCAGGAAGCAGCCGTCGCCCGCGAACGCCACCACGGTCCGGTCGGGGTAAAGCCGCTTCGCCCCCACCGCGGCCGGCACGCCATAGCCCATGGAGCCTGAGGTCGGGGCGAGCTGCGTGCCGAAGCGGCGCAGGCGATAGAAGCGGTGCACCCAGCCGGCATAATTGCCGGCGCCGTTGCACATGATTGCGTCGGGCGGCAACGCGCCGCGCAGCCAGGCGACGACCTCGCCCAGGTTGACGGCGCCGGGCACCTTGGTCGGCTGTTCGCTGAAGGCGAGGTACTCCTCATGGGCGGCGCGGGTCGCCTCGCGCCATTTGATCTCGCCCGGCGGCTCGACCCCTTCGAGCGCGGCCGCGAACGCGGTGGGCGATGCGTGGATCGCGAGGTTCGGGCGGTAGACGCGGCCGAGCTCCTCGGCGCCCGGATGCACGTGCACGAACTGCGTGCGCGGGTTGGGTATGTCGAAGAGCGTGTAGCCCTGGGACGGCATTTCCCCGAGCCGGCCGCCGATCAGCACGACCGCGTCCGCCGCCTTGATGCGCGCGATGAGCTTCGGGTTGGCGCCGATGCCGAGGTCGCCCGCGTAGCAGGGGTGCAACGCATCGAACAAATGCCCGCGGCGGAAGGTGGTCGCGACTGGCAGCGCGAAGCGTTCGGCAAACCGCATCAGCGAGGCGCGCGCGGGCTCGGACCAGCGGCTGCCGCCGGCGAGCACGATCGGCCGCTCCGCCGCCCACAACAGCTTCTGCAGGCGCATCATGTCGGTGAGCCCCGGCCAAGTCTCGATCGGCTCGAACGCCGCCGCGTTGGCGACCGACACGCGGTCGGTCAGCATGTCTTCCGGCAGCGCGATCACGACCGGCCCCGGCCGGCCGTCGGTCGCGGTGTAGAACGCGCGCGAGACCAATTCGGGGATGCGCTCCGCCTCGTCGATCTCGGTCACCCATTTGGCCATCGTGCCGAATACGGCGCGGTAATCGAGCTCCTGGAACGCTTCGCGCTCGCGCATCTCGCGCCCGACCTGGCCGACGAACACGATCATCGGGGTCGAGTCCTGGCGCGCGATGTGGATACCGGGCGAGGCGTTGGTGGCCCCCGGACCGCGGGTGACGAAGCAGACGCCGGGACGGCCGGTGAGCTTGCCGACCGCTTCCGCCATGATGGCGGCGCCGCTCTCGTGCCGGCACACCGTCACCGCAACGGCGCGGTCATGGAACGCATCGAGCGCCGCAAGATAGCTTTCGCCCGGCACGCAGAAGGCGTGGCGC
>DASZJC010000358.1:0-4843 GCA_035948495.1 Xanthobacteraceae bacterium
GATACTCGCGACCGACAACCACCCGACCGGCGCGGGACAGATGGCAACGCCCCTGGTCGCGCCGGCGATCGCCAACGCCTTTGCGGCGCTCACCGGCAAGCGGCTGCGCGAGACGCCGATGACGCCAGAGCGGGTGAAGAAGGCGCTGGGGTGAATGCGATGTAGCAGCGTAGCCCGCATGGAGCGTAGCGAAATGCGGGAGCGTCCCCCCGGATTTCGCGCTTCGCGCTTCATCCGGGCTACGAGTTTTTTTGTTACGCCACCAGCCCCGCCATCGGCCGCGCGGCGACGCTGTCGGGAAATACTTTCGTGGCAAGCGCCGCGTCGGGGACCCGCAGGTGGTCCTTGAGCACGCCCTTGAGCACGGCGCGCAGATCGGTGGTCGGCTTGAGGTCGCGGCCCTCGTAGAGGCTCGCGTCCTTGACGCCGGGCCAGTCGGCGACGACGCGGCCGCCCTTGAGCGCGCCGCCCGCGAGCAGCGCCACCGTGGCGGTGCCGTGATCGGTGCCCTCGGTGCCGTTGATGCGCGCGGTGCGGCCGAACTCGGTGACGACCGTCACGATCGTTTCACGCCACGCCGGCCCCATCTCCTTCTCGATCGCCGCGAGCGCGCCGTCGAGCGCGCCGAGCAGCAGCGCGAGGCGCCCGCCGACGGCGCCTTCGTCCTGGTGGGTGTCCCAGCCGTCGAAGGCGAGCGCGCCCACGCGCGGGCCGTCCGGCCGCGCCATGAACTTCGCCGCGGCGCCGGCCGCTTCGGCGAAATAGGCGCGCACCTGCGCGCCCGGACCCTGCGGCGGCGGCTTGCCCTTCTCCGGCGCCATGGCGACGCCGCCCGCCTTGGCGATCGCCGCAAGCCCCATGCGCTCCTCGAGCACGCGCGCGAGCGGCGGGTCGGTGTGGCGATAGAGGTCGGCGAGCCGCATCAGCGTGTCGTCGGTTGCCGGCGGCAGCCGCGCCGGCGTCCATGACATGACCGGCGCCGCGCCGCGCACGATCAGCGGCGTCACCGGACCGACCGCGAATGCCTGGCGTTTGTTTGGCTCGACCCGGCCGCCCGGCTCAAGCGCGGCGAGCGCGCGATTGAGCCAGCCGGTGTCGGTCGCGCCCGGCTTGGTCAGGCCGCTTTCCAGCATGTCCTGGCCGTCGAAATGCGAGCGCTCGCGATAGGGCGTCGCCGCCGCGTGCACGATCGTGGCCTGGCCGGCGCGGTAGAGCCGATGCAGTTCCGGCATGGCGGGATTGAGGGCGAAGAAGCCGTCGAGCTTGAGCGCCGGGTTCGCCCCGTCGAGCAGCAACGCCTTGTCGCCGCGCAGCCGCGCCCAATCCGGATCGCCGACCGGCGCCACCGCCGCGAGGCCGTCGAGGGCGCCGCGCAGCACGATGGTGAGGAATCGCGGGTCGCGGCCTTCCGCACGCGCGACCTTCGGCAAATAGGCCCAGGCAAACAGCGCGCCCGAGGCGAGCAGCAATTCGCGACGCGACGGGGCGTGCACATTCATTGCCATGAGTTCACCACTCCATTTGCATCGATCCCGGCTCGCGCGGCGCTGCGCGCCGCTTGGCCGGGATGACACCGGTTTTTTGCGCCACGGCGTGTCAACTCCTCTGGAATTCGGGCGCCATCAGCAACAACGCCAGCGCCTGCGGCCGGCTCGCGGCGCGCGTGATCGTCTGGCGCGTCTCGGCGGAGGCGAGCGGCCCGAGCGCGGTGTCGATCGCCGCCTCCGGATCGACCAGCGCGGCAACGCGGCCGGCGAGCTGATTGGCGACATCCACGCGTTCGGAAATGCCGTCCATCCAGGCGGCGCTGTCGTCGGAGAAACCTTTGGGCGCGGGCGGCCGCCACAACGGCTCGCCCAACATGTTCTGCGCCTGGATCACCGGGCGGATGTCGGGCGGGGTGATGCCGATTGCGCGCAGCGCGGCGACGAACCAGGTGGCCGGCGCCTTGAGCTTGCTGCGCGGCGCCGCCCACGCCTCCGGCGCCGAGACGAGCGTGCGCGCCAGTTCCTTGAGGTTGCCGTCGGTGTCGAGGAAGCGCTTGGCCAAGCGGTCGACCAGGGCGGGCGGCGGCGCGTCGGCGACGAACGCGCGGGCGAGCTTGCCGGCGACGTGCCGGGCCGTCGCCGGATGACGCGCGAGATCCGCGAGCACCGCCCGCCCCTGCTCTATCCCGCCGTCCGGATAAGTGCGGCCGATCACCGCCTGGGCCCCGGGCTCGTGCATGCGCGGGTTGAAGGTGAACTCGCCGCCCCGCTCCGGGTCCTGGCGCGGCGGAACGATCGACCAGCCGGTGATGACCTTGGCAAAACTGGTGACGTCGGCCTGGCTGTAGACCGTGCGCACGCCGAGCGTATGCAGCTCGAGAATTTCGCGCGCGAGATTCTCGTTGAGGCCTCTGTGCTGGTTGCGGCCGGCGATGGAGTCGGGCCCGATCGAGCGCGCGTTGTCGAGATAGATCAGCATCGCCGGGTGGCTTTCCACCGCGACCAGCATGTCGGCAAAACGGCCGAGCACGTGGGCGCGGATCGCTTCGCGCTCGTAGGCGCCGGCGAGCGCGCGCACCGGGCCCTTGTCGGCGGAAACGCAGAAATGATTGGACCAGAACCACACCAGCCGCTCGGCGAAGCCGGGGTCGGCGCCCAGCGCCGCATCGATGCGCGCCTTCGCCTCCTCGAGATAGACCTGCTGAGGAAAGCCCGGCAGCGCGTTGGGCTTGGACGGGGCAACCTCACCGGCTTTCGCCTCCATGCGGGGCTCGGCCGGGGGCGCGGCCATCGCGGCTTGCCGCTCGGGCGTGGGCGGCGGTGCGTTCTTCGCCGCCTCGCGCTGCGCGCGCTCGGCAAGCCGCCGCGCCTTGCGCTCCTGACGGAAGTTGAACGCCCCGCGCGCGGCTTCGCCGCTGGTGAGCAGATCCGGATCGCTGATGCGGCCGGCGCCCGGCCGGTCGAGCTCGGCGATGAGCGCTCCGCGCGGATCCGACGCGATCGCGGCGATCGACCCCAGCCTGGGACCGAAGCCGAACCGGTGCACCGCCAGGGCGGCCTCGGCCTTGGGATCGCGCGCCATAAGACTCACTCCTCCTGCGAGCCGCGAGATCTTACGAACTGTGGAATTGGAACACCCCACTCGATGGAATCCGGCGGAAAGCTCGCCGACGCGGGTGGCAACACTGCGGCGCACCACGTTTCCGATTCATGGCGACAACATGAAAAATCCGCAAGATTTCAGGCTTTGCCCGCGACGGCACCCCGGGCAAAGCAAAAATGGCCCCGCCGAAGCGGGGCCAAGTCGTGGGAGGAAGATACCCATTTACGGGCGCCGCGACGGTAACTGAGTCGGGCGCGCACAGGAAGTTGCGGCAAACCCGTATACACAGCGGATGCGCGCGGCCGGCACTCAGGGGTGGTGCACGGCGAGCCACACCGTCGGCCGCTCGCCGTCGGTCCATTCCACCCGATGGCGCCGATGCGCCGGGATGAGAAGATAATCGCCCGCCCGCAGGACGCGCGGCAACGCCTCGCCTTCGATCAGGAGCCCGGCCGACCCGGTAAGCACCAGCACCCACTCGGCCCAGTCCTGGTCGTACCAGAACCCGGGCGGGCTCGCCTAGCCGGTCGAAACGATGCGCTCGATGCGCAGGTTTTCGGTCGCGAGCAGCGCGATTATTTGCTCGGCGTCGAGGCGCCGGGGGAGCGAGGCAAGCAGATTTCCGCTGTCGCCGGGTATAGGCTTACTCCCGATCGCCCTGATCAGGCGACCTTGTTGACGGTGCCGCCGACGCCGTTGAGGAGCGTCTGGAGCGCGGCGGCCTTGGCCTGCGCCTCGGCCTGCACGCGCTTGAGCGCTGCTTGCTCCGTGAGGCTGGCCAAGTTTTGGTAGTAACTCGACTGCGCGGACGTGAATGCGGAATTGGCCGCGTCGTTGGTGGACGCGTCCTGCTGGGTGATGGCTCCTTGCGAACTGAACCAGTTCTGCATCTGCCGCCAGGCGGCGATCGGCCGTACCGACATCGGCTGCATCTCCTCGGCGCGCGAGCATGCGGTCGGTTGGTTAACGCTTCATCAACGTTCGTCCCACGAGCGCTGGTTGCGCGGCAGGCGTTCGGTCGGATCGAACACCGTGACTCGGTGCGGCAGCCGGTTGCTCCAATCCCACAGCACCAGGTTATCGTCGCCGGGCGTGGCGCCCGGTGCGAAACTCGGAACAAGGATGCCGGCGATCCCGCGCGTGATAAGACGCCGCGCCAACTGCCAACTTGACGGTTCCCTGCCTTCCAAAACATCCAATACCCATGGGGAGGAAAGATCCGCGTGCACGGCGCCGTACTCGGCACGGCCAGCCTCGGTGCGCAGGTCCGCAACGTCGGCGCAGTCGACGTCATAACAGCACAGGACGCAGGGATTTATTCGGAACGCCAAGCCCTGGCTGACCTCTTTTATGGCGGTCTCTGTCGTAAGCGCCAGATAGAGCGCCGCCTTGCCCTTCGGGTTGAACCGGGCGCCGCGAACGGCAGCCCCGTCCCCGGACATAGGTTTGAACGACCACTTGGGATCATGCGCTCGATAGCAGGTCGCCTGAAACCTCAAGCGAAGCCGCCCATGGCGATGTGGTCGAGATAATCACGTACCGCGGAGGCATGCCCGGATTTGACGAGCGACTCCGCCGTGCGGCCGCCGAATGCGGGAATCGGCTGCGCGCGATACCAGGCCATGGCCTGGAGCGTACCGCCCGCCCACGCCGTAATCCGGCTGATGATTTCCAGCATTTCCCGCAGGCGCGCCTGGGTCTTTGGCGCGCGCGCCCGGCTCGGCTTGTAGAGCGTCTCGCGCGCCACCCCGAC